>VBOK01000090.1 GCA_005877565.1 Nitrospirota bacterium | reverse complement strand
TCAAGATCGAGCGGACCCTCGAGCGCCAGCGCGTAGCCCAGACCGAGAACGTGGACCAGGACGTCGTCGGCCTAGTTCGGGAGTGTGCGGCGGCGGACATCCAGATGCTGTTCGTCCGCGGTGGCCTGTTAGTCGGCCGCAAGGACTTCCAGTGGGGGCAGGTCCAGGACACCTCGGATGAAGAGCTGGTCCGCTCGGTGATCGAGCAGTTCTACAGCAAGGACGTCATCCCGCCGAAGCAGGTGCTGCTCCCGGTTTCCCTGCCCGAGGCCGACCTGATCAGCCGGTGGTTGTCGGAGAAAAAGGGCGAGAAGGTGCTCGTCCTGGCGCCGGAGCGCGGGATCAAGCACCATCTCGTGCAGCTCGCGGAGGAGAACGCCGCCGCCGCGTTGCGAGACCACCTGCGTGACGAAGCCACGGAGCGGGCCGCCGTCGAGGAGATGCAGAAACTGCTGCATCTCAAGAAGGCGCCGGCCCGCATCGAGGGGTTCGACATCTCCAACATCCAGGGCAACCAGGGAGTCGCGTCCATGGTGGTGTGGGAGGCCGGCGGACCGAAGAAATCGGACTACCGTAAGTTCCGCATCAGGACCGTCGAGGGCGCCAACGACTTCGCCAGCATGAAAGAGGTCGTCCTGCGCCACTACTCCGGCGTCAAGGAGGAGCAGCGCCCCCTGCCGGATTTGATCCTGATCGACGGGGGGATCGGGCAGTTGGGCGCCGCAATGGACGCCCTGCGGGAGCTGGGCCTCTCACGGATTGACATCGTCGCGCTTGCCAAGGCAAAAGGCGAGAAGGAAGAGCGGATCTTTCTGCCCGGGCGGAAGAACCCCGTCATCCTGAAGCCGACTTCACCCGCCACGCATGTCTTGCAGCGCATCCGAGACGAGGCCCATCGCTTCGCGATTTCGTACCACCGGAATCTCAGAAGCCGGGCGCTCCTCTCCTCCAAGCTGGACGGGATCCCCGGCGTCGGCCCGGCCAAGCGCCGCGACCTGCTGCGCTACTTCGGCTCGGTCGAAGCCTTGGCGGAGGCGAGCGAAGAGGCTCTCCAGCGCGTCGGCGGCGTCGGCCCGCAGACCGCCCGCGAGATCCACAAGGCGCTGGCAAGATAGGCCCGGTTAGGAGTGCCTGGCGTTCCGGATTTCGTTCGAGATGAAGTTACCGATACGTTTAACGCGGTTTCTTAGGAAGCAGAGCGGACCCGCATCGACAAAATAGGTGTGAAGGATGCTGTCGCGTGTCTTCACTTCAGCGCCGACGGTATCAGCCGAATGCCATGTATCCTCGCCGACCGCAAAGGCATAGCCAGTGTTGGGTGAGAATTTCATTTGCGTCTTCTTTGGCAAGCTACCGTCCGACAGCCGTTCGTGGAAGATCGTCCCGATATGCGGCAAAGAGTCATCGGTCGGTAGATAAAGCTGCACCGTTATCCCCTTCCAGCGCGTGTCAGTGTGCGGACTGATGTGATATCCGGGAATATCGCGCGTCAGAATCGGGATTGGATACATGGCTACCTTCACGTAGTCGGGACCAAAGCGGCGCGCGAGCGCCGGGCCGAGCTTCCGCACCAAAACTTCCTTGACCGCCTGTGAACACAACGCACGTCCGACAACCCGCCATACCGCCCGCTTGGGAGGAGGGAGGTGGCGAATGTACTCGGGAAACAAATCCATCTTAACCCGCGTATGAGTGCCGTCGGCCAGATCATTGCCCTTAGAGCGCCCTGACATTGGCCGGTAATCCGACACAACTGGCATTGCCGCACGCATGGCGTTGTAAATATCGTCCGGGAAGACTTTATCGAATTGCAAATGGTAGAACGGCGTTTCGACCACACGTGCCGCTTCGATCGAGGACACGATGAATCGAGTCAGAGACTCTACCTCACTCTGACGTTCCGTCCTACCCAAGGTCACATACTGGTTCATTGTTCCTCCGCTTAAAGCGAACAGGTGGCGGATTGTAGACGGTCCCTAAGATCGATGCAATCTGGTCTTTTCAGAGCGTCCCCGCGGTCCGCCGTCGATCGGTAGTGTCTCAATACTCATCGCATTGACACCTTTCGCGAGCCTGTGTCACAATCCGACCCATCGTCATGTCGAATAAATCCTTTCCAGTTGAAAAAGAGGTGAGGTCATGGGGGGCCATAGTCACTGGGCGACCACGAAGCGGCACAAGGCGGCCGTAGACGCCAAGCGCGGCAAGATCTTCACCAAGATCATCCGTGAGATCACCATCGCCGCACGCCTCGGAGGTGGCGACCCCGAGGGCAACCCCCGCCTCCGCCTGGCCATCGCCAAGGCCAAAGACGTCAACATGCCCTCCGACAACATCAAGAAGGCCATCCAGCGCGGGACCGGCGAGCTCCCAGGCGTCCACTTCGAAGAGTTCCAACTCGAAGGCTACGGGCCAGGAGGGTGCGCCCTGCTGATTGATCTCACGAGCGACAACCGGAACCGGACGGTGGCGGAGATCCGCAACATCTTCTCCAAGCAGAACTGCAACCTGGCGGAGGCCGGCGCCGTCGCCTGGCAGTTCCACAAAAAGGGCCTGCTGGTCGTGGAGAAGGGCAAGGTGGACGAGGACAAGCTCATGAGCCTGGTACTGGACGCCGGCGCCGAGGACATGAAGGTGGATGAGAAAACCTACGAGGTCATTACCGATCCCCATGACTTCGAGAAGGTGAAGAAGGCGCTGGCGGATGCCAAGATCGAGACTTCCCTGGCTGAGATCACCTTCGTCCCTGAGAACTACGTCAAGCTCGATGAGAAAAACGCCGAGCACGTGCTGAAGCTGATCGATACGCTGGAAGACCACGACGACGTCCAGAAGGTCCACTCGAACTTCGACATTCCGGAAGAGATCATGGAGAAGGTCGCAGCGGCAGGATGATTGCCTCGCTCACCGGCCGCCTCGCATCGAAGCATCCGGGAGGAGTCATCATCGATGTGCAGGGGGTGGGCTATGACGTCCTCATTCCGCTGAGCACCTACTACCAACTCCCCGATCTCAGCCAGTCCGTCACCCTCGTCATCCATACGCACGTCCGGGACGACGCCATTCAACTATTCGGCTTCCTCACGCAGCGCGAGAAAGACGCGTTCCTGCTCCTGCTGGGCGTATCCGGCATCGGGCCGAAGCTGGCCCTGAGCGTGGTCTCCACCCTGAGCGTGGATGACCTCGCGTCAGCCGTCCGTAACGACGATCACCGGGTGCTGGCGTCGGTGCCTGGCATCGGCAAAAAATCGGCCGGACGCCTGGCGCTGGAACTCAAGGACAAGATCGAGAAGCTGGCAGGCCCTGTGGATCACCGCACGGTGAAGGCCGCCGAGCCATCCAGCCGGCTCATGGACGACGCCCTCTCGGCCTTGACCAATCTTGGCTACAGGGCGGCCGAAGCGAAAGAAGTCGTGAAGCAGGTGCTGGCAAGCCGCAACGGCGAGACACACCTTCCCAATATCATCCGCGAAGCGCTGAAGGAGCTGGCGAAGTAAATAGGTGTGGCCAGTTAGAGGTTGAGATGGCGGAACGCATCGTGACCACGCAGCCGAGCGCCGACGAGAAAGTCGTCGAGGCGGCGCTGCGCCCCCAGACGCTCGCAGAGTACGTCGGCCAGGCGCGCATGAAGGACGCGCTGCGCATCTGCATGGACGCGGCCAAGCAGCGCAAGGAGGCGCTGGACCACTGCATCTTCTACGGCCCGCCGGGCGTCGGCAAAACCACGATCGCCCACATCATCGCCCGGGAGATGGGCGTCGCCATCCGTTCAACGTCCGGCACCGTGCTGAGCCACGCCGGTGACCTCGCCGCCATCCTCACCACGTTGCAGGAAGGCGATATCCTGTTCATCGACGAGATTCATCGCCTGCCGGCCCCTGTCGAGGAAGCGCTGTACCCGGCGATGGAAGACTTCCAACTCGACCTCATCATTGGTCAGGGCCCGTCCACCCGCACGATCAAGCTTGAGCTGCCACGGTTCACGCTGATCGGCGCGACCACGCGCGTCGGGTCGCTGACCTCACCGCTTCGGGAACGGTTCGGCCTGGTCCAGCGGCTGGACTTCTACGCCCCTGACGAACTCGAGGCCATCGTCCTGCGGTCGGCCGGCATTCTGAAGATGACGATCGAGAAAGACGGCGCGGCTGAGATCGCGCGCCGTGCCCGAGGCACGCCTCGCATCGCCAACCGCCTGCTCCGCCGTGTGCGCGACTACGCGCAGATCAAATCCGACGGGCGCGTGACCCGCGAAGTCGCCGACGCGGCTCTGGCCTGGATCGGCGTGGACTCGGCGGGCTTCGACGAGATGGACCGCAAGTTGCTGCTCACCATCATCGAGAAATTCACCGGGGGACCGGTGGGCGTGGATTCCCTGGCCGCGGCCCTCGGCGAAGAACGCGAGACTGTGGAGGACGTGTACGAACCGTACCTGATCCAGGCCGGTTACCTGGAGCGGACTTCCCGCGGCCGCGTCGCCTCGCGCCTTGCGTTCCAACACTTCGGAAAACAAAAGGATCTGTTGGCCTAGCACCACCTCAGCGCGACTCGCCCGAGTCAACCATCAAACGCACCTCATTGTAATTCCTTGCAAAATCGGCCGGCGTCCGGTATAGTGACCTTTCTCATTTAGGCGAAAAATTTGATGAAAGATCCCAAATCGCTCCAGAGCTATCGCAAGGAAATCGACAAGATCGATGACGAGATCATCCGTCTGCTCAACGAACGCGCCCGCCATGTCATCGCGATCGGGAAGCTGAAGAAAGCCCAGGATTCGCACGCCAACCTCCACACCCCGGCCCGCGAGGCCGAGATCCTGGATCGGATCTGCAAGAACAACCCCGGCCCGTTCCCCAGCGAGGCCCTACGCATCGTGTACCGCGAGATCATGTCCGGCTCCCTGGCGCTGGAAGGGCCCATGAAAGTGGCCTATCTGGGCCCCTCCGCTACGTTCACGCACCTCGCCTGCATCCAGAAGTTCGGCTCGTCGGCCCAGTACGTCCCGCTGACCTCCATCAAGGAAGTCTTCAACGAGGTCGAGCGGGGCCGGGTTGACTGCGGCGTGGTCCCGATCGAGAACTCCACCGAAGGCGTGGTCAACCACACGCTCGACATGTTCATCGACTCCAATCTCCTGATCTACGGCGAGGTGCAGCAGGAAGTTTCCCACCACCTGCTGTCGAAGGCCGACTCGTTGGGCGCCATCAAGAAGATCTACTCGCACCCGCACGCGATCGCCCAGTGCCGCAACTGGCTGGAGACGAACCTGCCGGGCGTGCCCGTGTCGGAAGTGCACAGCACGGCCCGCGCCGCCGAGATCGCTGCCGAAGATCCCACGACCGCGGCCATCGCATCAGAGCTCGCGGGCCAGATCTACGGGTTGAAGGTGCTGAAGGCCCGCATCGAGGACAATATCAACAACTACACGCGGTTCCTGGTGCTCTCGCAGAAGCCTGCGGAGCGGACCGGCAAGGACAAGACCTCCATCATGCTGTCGGTCAAGGACAAGGTCGGCGCTCTCTACGAACTGCTCCGACCCTTCGCGTCCAGCGGCGTGAACCTGACGAAGATCGAGTCACGTCCGTCGCGGCGCAAGGCCTGGGAGTATATCTTCTTCATCGACTGCGAAGGGCATATGGACGAAGACCGCGTCAGGAAGGCCTTGACCGAGCTCAAATCCCGCTGCCTGTTCCTCAAGATCCTCGGCTCCTACCCTGCACACAGTTAAGGACCGCCATGGCCATCCGCATCAGCCCCCACATCGCCGGCATCGTCCCCTACTCGCCGGGCAAGCCTATCGAGGAAGTGGAGCGCGAGCTCGGCATCACCGGCTCGATCAAGCTGGCCTCTAACGAGAACCCTCGCGGGCCGTCGCCCAAGGCGCTCGCTGTCCTGAGCGAGGCCGCGAAGACGGTGAACCGCTATCCCGACGGCGGGGGCTACTACTTGCGCGACGCCCTAGCGGAACGGTGGAAGGTGGCGCCTGACCAGATCATCCTCGGCAACGGATCTGACGAAGTCATCACGCTGTTGACCAAGGCCTTCCTAGAACCGGGGGACGAGGCAGTCATGGCCGATCCCAGTTTCGTCATTTACAAGATCGACGTGACCGCCGTTCACGCCAAACCGGTTCTGGTAGCGTTGAAGAATCACCGCCACGATCTGCCCACCATGGCCAAAGCCGTCACCACAAAGACGCGGCTGGCGTTCATCTGCAACCCGAACAATCCGACCGGCACGTACGTCACTGCCGCCGAGGTTACGGCATTCATGCAGGCAATCCCACCGGATGTGATCGTCGTCTTTGACGAGGCCTACTACGAGTACGTGACGGCGGCCGACTATCCCGACACGATGGCGCTGCTCAAGGCTGGACGCAACGTCGTGTTGCTGCGGACCTTCTCGAAGATCTACGAAGGCCGCGCTGGCCGCCCTCGCGGATGAAGAGCACGTCCGCGAAAGCCGGCGGTTGAACACGGAGGGGATGGCCTACCTGGCGGAGCGGCTCAGGGCCTTGGGGCTCACCGTCGTGCCCAGCCAGGCCAATTTCCTGTACTTCGACGTGCACCAAGACGGCAATGCCGTGTTCGAGGCCCTGCTCCGCCGTGGCGTCATCGTGCGACACCTGAGTGGTCCGTTCCTCCGGGTCACGATCGGCTTGCCAGAGGAGAATGAACGGTTTATCACCGCACTACAGACAGTGCTAAGCAAGTAAGGTAAGGAGCGCCTTTTCATGATTATCGTGCTGAAACCCGACGCCACGGAAAAAGAGATCGAGCACGTGATGGACCGCGTGCGGGAGCTCGGCCTCAGCCCCCACCTTTCGAAGGGACAGGAGCGGACCATCATCGGCGTGATCGGCGATGACCGGCTGCTCGCCAACCACCCGCTCCGGGCGATCCCCGGGGTCGAAGAGGTGGTCCCAATTCTGGCGCCCTGGAAGCTCGCGGGGCGCGAGTTCAAGAAAGATGACACAATCATCGACGTGAATGGCGTGAAGGTCGGCAGCAGGAAGCTGGCGATCATGGCCGGACCCTGCGCCGTGGAGAAGAAGGAACTGACGCTCGGGATCGCCCAGGAAGTGAAGGCCGCCGGGGCCAGCATCCTGCGCGGGGGCGCCTACAAGCCACGCACCTCGCCATACAGTTTCCAGGGGCTCGGCAATGAGGGGCTGGATTACCTGGCCGAGGCCAAGCGGTTGACAGGCCTGCCGGTCGTCAGCGAGATCCTGGACCCGCGCGACATCGAGTACTTCCTCGAGAAGACGGACATCATCCAGATCGGCGCCCGCAACATGCAGAACTTTGAGCTCCTGAAGGAGGTCGGTGCTTACGACAAGCCGGTGCTCCTCAAGCGCGGCCTCTCGGCGACCATCAAGGAGTGGCTGCTCTCCGCCGA
>VBOK01000089.1 GCA_005877565.1 Nitrospirota bacterium | reverse complement strand
GCGATCCTGCGGAGCTGCTTGTACGAAAAGACAATCAATGTACAAATCTGAACGTGAAGCGAAGGCATGTTGACAACCTCGAAGGTTATGGTGTTTAGTGACCGCATGGACGCCGGTTCCCTCATCGCCGCGGTGGAACAGTTGATGGGGCCCATCACGGACATGTACAGTCAGCAGGTCAAGACTCGCTCCGAGAGTATCAAACCGCAGCCGGTGATGGTCCGTCAGTATGAGACCGTTGTGTATGGCTTTCGCGACCAGCGCCTCCCTGGTGAAGTCAAGGGCGTCAGTACGCTTTTGGTTGAATCGTTGGACGCGTTCGAAGCGGGGCGCGTGCTGGAAGCGGGACGGTTCGTCATGCAGGCGGTCGAGCAGTTCGAGGCCGCCGGCAAGGAGGCGGTCGTGACGATCACCGAGGAGCAGGGCGCCAAGCTGGGCCAGTTCCGCAGCGCCCTGTTCAAGATGATCAATCCGGGTCACGAAATCAGCCCGCAGGATCTCGCCAAGAAGCGCGCGGCCGCCCAGAGCCAGTGGTAAGAGGACCCGCGCAGGGTTCTGATGACGCAAAAATTTGAGTTCATTGGCACCGTCCAGTTTTGGCCGAACGGCGCGCGGGGCAACCCCGTGGCCCTGTACATGGAGAAACTGGAGAGCGGGGAATGCCGGATCAGCGCGCGGCTGCCGGAATGGCGCCATGTCGTGGGAGTGGGCGCGACCGTCAACAAAGCGGCCGGCAATTACGAATTGAACCTCAAGGCCGCGGTGTCGGCCGACGGCGCCTACGAAGGCCCTTACTGGAACAGCGGCATCAAGGCTGAGAAGCCGGCCCCGCCGAAGCCTGCGGCTGCGACACCTCAAGCGGGAGGAGGTGAAGGCGGGAGCACTCCGGCATCTGCTTGACCTCTTCTCGCGATGACCTGTCCCCGCTGTGCCAGTCAGAATCAGCCGGACGCGGCCTACTGCAACCGATGCGGGCAGCAGCTCTCCGTCGGCGGCACCGCGCCCGCTGCTTCCCTGCTGACCGAGATGGCGCTCTGGCGGAAGTTCATCGGCCCTCGCGCGGACTATTACCTGGAACGCTTCCGGTTGTTTCGCGAGGGAGAGCGGGAGCGGTTTGCCGCGACCTGGCACTGGCCGGCGTTCGGCGTCGGCTGGCTCTGGTACCTCTATCGCAAGATGTACCTGCACGCCGGCGTGTTTCTCTTCGGCGGGCTCTTGCCCATGGTCCTGGGGGCCGGACTGGTGGGCGTGGTGATCTGGAACGTGTTCGCCGCCGTCGCCGCCAATTACCTGTATTACATGCACATCAAGTTGTCTTTGGCCTTGATCGAACAACGGGCCGGCTTGGATGACGCGGTGCGCGACCGCCTCATTACGGATGTCGGAGGCATCCAGCCGTACGTGTGGTGGCTGGGCATTGGCCTGACGGCCGTAGCGATCGCGGCGGGGATCATGGAGACTCCCACGCCGGTCACGCCCCCATCGTCCGGCGTGCCTGACTAGCGCTCCTCCGTCGTGGACGCTTCCGCGCCGACCAGCGGCTCTCTCCGCGGCCAGTCCCAGCCTGTGTGTTACAATACGACCCGATAGCGTATGCCTCCTTCAATCCATCCGGTTCATCTCGTCACGGTCCTGCGCCAGAAGTCGCTGACGCCTGCGATCGTCTTTCTGACGTCCCGGCGATCCTGTGACGAGGCTCTGCAGGCGTTCGAGCATGCGACCGACCCCTTGTCGCCCGCCCGCCAAGAGAGCATCACAGCAGTCTTGGACGAGCTGACCGCCACCTACCCGAGCCTGCAAGATCATCCGCTGCGGAAAATGGTGACCGCCTGCGGCGTGGCCGCCCACCACGCGGGACACCTCCCCTCCTGGAAGATCGCCATCGAGGAGCTGATGCGGCGCGGGTGCCTCGACGCTGTCTTTGCGACCACGACCCTGGCGGCTGGCGTGGACTTTCCTGCACGCACCGTCGTGCTCACGCAGTCAGGCGTGCGGCGCGACCAGGACTTCACCGACCTGACGATTGCGGAGGTGGCCCAGATCTCCGGGCGGGCTGGCCGCCGCGGCAAGGACAGCGTGGGGTTCGCCATCGTCACGCCCTCCCCGTACATGGACCTCGGCGTCTTGATTCGCGGGCTCACCGGCCGCCCTGAGCCCGTGGACAGCCAGTTCATCATCGCCTACCCGATGGTCCTGAATCTATTGAAGGCGCATCCGCTGGACCACATCCAGTCCATCCTCGCGAAGAGCTTCGCGCAGTACCAGATGAACGCCCAGGCTGCCCACCTGGAGCACCGCATCGAGAAGCTGCACGCGAAGCTGGAGTCCTACCAGCCGCGTGAGTGCTCCGACTGGCTGACGCAGTGGAGCGCCTACGGCCACGCCACGCGGCAGACGGCCATGAAGCTCCAGGCGCGGCGCCACCATCCGCCGGAGGTCCGGGCGCGGCTCCCCTACCTCACGCCCGGGCGGGTCGTGGCCTTTCCGCGATTCCGCGGGATCGTGCTCCGGCGGTACCGAAGCCGGGGCCAGCGCCACGAGATGATGACCGTCCTCCGGAAGGGCGGCGTGGTGGCAGAGTCGCCGGTCGCGGACATCATGGGCGTGATTGACCGCACCTTTGATTTCGCCCCGGCTTCGGCGTTCCCCTGGGCGACCCCCGAGGCCTTGTCCTGGCTGACCCAGCAGCTTGAGGACTTGCCGAAACACCTCTCCTTCCTGACGGTTCCACCGGCACCGGACGAAGAAGAAGGCGAAGTGGTGAAGAGTCTCGGCGACCTCTTTCCCTGCCCCACCTGCCCCTGCCGGCCGACCTGCGCCAAGGAGTTCAAGGCCGCCAATACGGTAAAACAGGAGTGGCTGCACCATACGCGGACCGTGCAGTCGCTGCGCACCGGCCTCTGGCACAAGTTCCAGGAACGCGCCGAGATCCTCCAGGATCTCGGGTACCTGAACCCTGCGTTCAAGCTGACCGCGGACGGTGAATGGGCCCGGCTGATCCGGATCGACTTCTCGCTGTTGATCACCGAACTGATCCGCGCGCAGGCGTTCAAAGATGTCGCACCCCCGACGCTGGCTGGCCTGATGGCCTGCATTGCCTACGAGAACGATCGGCCGGGTTCCTTCCCGCGCATCACCGCGGCCCTGGCAAGCCTTGTGGCCGCAACGCGCCGGATGGCGGATGCGCTGGCCCCGTATGACGATCCGCCTCTGCTTCGCGCCGATGTTGGCGGGTTGGCCGAGCGTTGGGTGAGTGAGACCACCGTGACTTGGGCGCAGCTCTGCCGCTCCACGTCGATGGCCGAGGGCGATATCTACCGGCTCTTATCCCGCACGCTCGAATACCTCTCTCAGGTCCACTCGCTGCAGGCCACGCATCCGGACTTGGCCACAGTGGCGGCGGAAGCCCTGAGCCGCATCCGGCGCGGTGTCCTGGAGGAACTGCCGTGACGCGAGACGAACTGGAACAGGCACTCGCCGATCTCCCCTTCCGGCTGCTGCGCCGGCTGGGGCGTGCCATCGCCGGCCCCCCGGCGCTACGGATGGGAAAGCGGCGGCTCATGCACACGATCATGGCGGGTGCTGAGGCCAACATCGAGCGCATCGAGGCGGCGATTCGCACCCACCAAGCCGAGCAGCAGGCGCTGGCCGCAGTCCCTGCGCCGGCGGGTGGGGCATCCTCCGAACACAAATCGGGAAAGCCGGCCGACCAGCGTGCTCTTCTGGAGGGGATTGGGGTGCCGGAGCCGCGCCCCTTCGTGCCGGATGACTGGCAGGTGGAGGCGGTGGAGGCGCTGGAACGGGGTGACGTGATCGTGAGTGTCCCGACGGGCAGCGGCAAGACCTACGTCGCCGTGGAGGCGACCCGCCGCGCCATGCACGAGGACCGGACTGTCGTCTACACCTCGCCGCTCAAGGCCCTGTCGAACACGAAGTACACCGAGTTTTGCAAGATCTTCGGGCCGGAGTTTGTCGGCATCATCACCGGCGACCGGCGTGACAACCCCACCGCACCGATCCTGATCATGACGACGGAAATACTTCGTAATCTCCTCTATGACGCGGCGGGAGGCGAGATCGACGTCCGGCTGGACACCCTGGGCCTCGTCATCATTGACGAGAGCCAGTTCCTGGGCGACCCGGAGCGCGGGGTCGTCTGGGAAGAAACGATCATCTTCTGCCCCTCTCAGGCCAGGCTGCTCCTGCTCTCGGCCTCGATCGGCAATCCGCAGGAGCTTGCCGCATGGCTGACCAGCATTCGCCCGGCGCCATGCCACCTCGTCCGTCACCAGCACCGATCGGTCCCGTTGAGGGCCGGCTACCTCCATCCCAATGGCAAGCTCACGCCATTGTTCCGGACGGTCACCATGCCGCCGTCACCCTCGCAGGCCGTCCTGCACCCGGAGGCCAAGCGGCTCTTCACCATGTTCGAGGAGGACACCTTGTACGCCAGGCGCTCCGGATGACGCGCCAGCAACTGTTCGCCTTCGGTTTTTTCGGGATCCTGCTTGTTCTGTGCTACCAGCTTGTGGAGGTTTTCAGTCCGTTTCTTCGCCCGCTGCTATGGGCAGTGATCCTAGCCCACGTCACCTTCCCCCTGCACACTCGGCTGACAAACCTGCTCCGTGGGCGCGAGGTTGCGTCGGCCGCGCTGTTAACAGTGGGGATCGTCGCGTTGATCGTGGCGCCGGTGGTCTTTTTCACCTTCCTGCTCGTCCAGGAGGCTGGCAACGGATACGACGCCGTCAATACTTGGGTGCAGTCAGGCGGCGTGACGCGCTTGCCGGACGAACTGGCTAAGTTCCCATTGCTCGGCGGGGGTCGCGTACAGCACATGATCCATAAGCTCGTCGGGTCGAAAGCGAACGTCGAAGCCTTCCTGTTGCAAAGCGCGAAGGCTATGAGTGGGTTCATTGTCGAGCAGCTGACCGGCCTGGTCAAAAACGCCTTCCTGCTGGCCGTCAACTCTCTGGTGATCGTCATCGCGCTGTTCTTTTTCTTCAAAGACGGGCGACGACTGCTCCAGAATCTCTATCGGGTGATTCCGCTCGATGAGGCGTACAAGGATAGGATGGTTTCACGTCTGGATCAAACCATCACGGCGGTGGTCAAGGGGATCGTGATCACGGCGATTGTGCAGGGGCTGCTCGCGGGCCTCGCCTATGCGGTCCTCGACGTGCCCTTTCCGGTCTTCTTGACCGCGCTCACGATCGTCCTGGCTCCGTTGCCCTTCGGCGGCACGGCGCTGGTGTGGGGACCGGTGGTCCTGTACCTGTTCTGGACCGGTCCCCTGTGGAAGGCGATCGCGATGCTTGCCTGGGGAGTTGGCGTGGTGATGATGGTGGACAACGTGCTGCGGCCGATGCTCATCGGGAAAGGGGCCAAGCTGCCAGTGATCTTCCTCTTCTTCAGCATCCTTGGTGGTCTGGCGGCCTACGGGTTGATCGGGCTCTTCCTGGGGCCCATCCTCCTTGCCGTCCTGCTGACCGCCTTTCAGATCTACCATGAGGAATACCTGACGGAGTCGGCGCCTCCGCCGCCGATGACAGCCTAGACGACTCCGCTACTTTCCCTTGCCGCCTTTAGATCCGGAGGCATGGGTATGCGAGTGGCCCATTGCTGATAGCGGGTGACTTCCCCGCAGTCTGGGTCGCAGGAAGGAACCGCCGAATCCATATGGATAGGACCAATACGGCTCCCAGTAGAAGCTCCAGTAGGGATCCCAGTAACGATACAGGTAAGCATAGGAGTAGAAGGGTGTGTAGGGCGAACCTCTCGCGTATGGCGCGGACGTCTGCGGCCAGATCTGAAGATGTCGGATCTCCAGGGTCACGTAGGAGTATTTCATTTCATCGAGGTCTCCCTCGGTCAAGCCGGTGACCTCGCCCACCACCGTGACGCGTGTCCCTGGGGGCACCGTCGCAGGGTCCAGAAACTCCTTCTGAAAAGCAAGGTAGCGTCCTTGAGAGGCGGTCCGGTTCATGACGGGTTCATTAAACTCGTTGAGTGGAAGGTGAAGGATCTCGAGTTTGGTACGGTCAGCCAACCGTTTCGCCTCGAGCACCTCGCCACCTAACAAGATGATCCGTCCCTTATAGGACGCCGGATCGGCTTTGACATTGGCAAAAGAGACCCGCTGCTCGACCTGACTTTGAAGCTCGGGCGGAAGCTGGTATTCGAGCTGGATGGCGTCTCGCCTGGAGGACGCGCACCCGGCCAGGAGAAGGCAACACCCCCCAATCAGAGCCGGGACCGCGCGCCTGTCCATGGTTTAATTATACCTCGAAGCTCTATTCCTCTGTCATTCTGAGCGAAGCGAAGAATCTCAAGATGGCGGTACTGTCGCCGACCACCTCCAACGACGCAGCTACCGGCAGCGCTTAATCATTTCCCTCTCCCCTCGCAGGACAGGGTTAGGGTGAGGGGGAGTCTCTTCTCGACATCTCGTAAGGCTCGTAGAAAACATTGTACAATTCTGCTATCGTCGGCAAGGTTCCTACCGGTGATATGCTGACAGCTCCTCCCAACTATGCTGATCAGCAATCTCAATCGTTATGCAGCGGCACTCAATGGCATGATGAGGCTACTTCAGACAGTCGGCATCTGCGCCCTGCTGTTGGCGGCTCTCTACGCGCTTATGCGCCCTTACCACGGCAAGGCGTTTGACTCGTACGAGACCTCTCGACACGACGACCCAGTCGAAATACCACGGGGTCAGATCCGTTTCGTAGGCGACCGGATCGGGTACGCCTTCATGGGCTGGATGTATGCTGTAACGACTGATGGCGGTGTCAACTGGTCTGTCTGGAGCGCCAAGTCGGATTTGCCTGGCTGGGAGTGTTGCAACTATGGGCTCATCCAGGATGTGCAGTTCGCTCCGGACGGGGCCGGCACAATGAGACTTAGTGTCATCGACCCACGGCGGGGGGAGGTGCCTGAACTTTATACCCGAGACTATGGACGGAGTTGGCACAGGTGAGAAAGAGAGTAACCTCGCGTTGCAAGGGAGCTCGTTCGCGTCGCTCACTCACGCTCGCTGAAGCGCCGGGCGGTTAGGCAGGCCTACCTGACAACCCGGAAGCCGTAGCTGGCCCCCTCACCCTACCCTCTTGTATATGGAGGGTGACTTCATGAATGCTCGTGGGGAGAAACATTCGGGGCGTGATAGATCGACACCCTCTGGGTCCAGCAAGACCGTGCGGGAGCACGGGTCGTCACGTCCCTCCACCCAAACCCGAACAGTTGCCTGGGCCGAACGAGCCCGCATCCGGCAAGACCGGGTTACCACAGGAGGATCTCCCCGTATGAAGCAGGCCAAAGTGTTTGTAGGCATTGACGTGGCCAAAGCGCGCCTCGATGTGGCCCTCCATCCGTCCGGCGAGACCTGGACCGTGCCCAACAGTGAGGCGGGCATTGCGACCCTGGTCGCGCATCTGCAACAGCAGCCGGTCGCCCACATTGTGCTCGAGGCGACCGGGGGCTTGGAGCTGCCCCTGCTGGGCGCGTTGGGCGCCGCGGCGCTGCCGGCTGTCGCGGTGAATCCCCGCCAAGTGCGGGACTTCGCCAAGGCCCTGGGCCGGTTGGCCAAGACCGATCGGCTCGACGCCCAGGTCTTGGCCCTGTTTGCCGAGCGGGTGCGCCCGGCCCTGCGGCCGCTGCCCGATCAGGCGACGCAGGCGTTGAGCGCATTGGTCGCCCGCCGGCGTCAATTGGTGGAGATGCTCACGGCCGAAAAGAATCGGCGTGGGCAGGCGCCCCCCACGATCCAAGCCGACATTGCGACGCACATCGCCTGGTTGGAGGGACGGCTGGAGCGGTTGGATAAGGAATTGGGCCAGCACCTCAAGCAGAGTCCCCTGTGGCGAGCCCAGGATGATCTGCTGCAAAGCGTGCCGGGGGTCGGACCGGTGTTGAGCCGGACCTTGCTGGCGGACCTGCCGGAGATCGGCACGTTGGACCGCAAGCAAATTGCCGCGTTGGTGGGGGTCGCCCCGCTGAACCGGGACAGTGGCACCCTGCGCGGCGCCCGCACCTGTGGGGGCGGACGCGCCGCCGTCCGGGCCGTGCTGTACATGGCAACGGTGGCCGCCACCCGCTGCAATCCGGTGATCCGCGCGTTCTATCACCGCCTCTGCCAGGCCGGCAAAGCGAAGAAAGTGGCGCTGACCGCCTGCATGCGCAAGCTGCTGACGATCCTCAACGCGATGCTGAAACATCGGACTCCGTGGCGCGCTCAGGTGTCGCAGTGCGCTTGACATTCAACACAGTTGCTCCCTCAAGGGGCGAGGGTGTTTAGAGAGATCCTTCGCGCTGCTCAGGATGACAGGAGTCTAGGACTTCGGACAGGCCGCCGGGGCGGGAGTGGAGTCGGAGGGCGGATCGCCGTAGATGTGCTCGGCGAGTCTCTTTGCGAGGGCGGAGGAGACCTCCTGCTGGAGGGATTTGAGGGCGCGGTGGGAAGCTTCCGGGTAGTTCAGATGGCCTTCGCGGCCGGAGCGGGCCACGCTGCCGACGACGCGCTGGTCCCCCTGGCTCAGCACGACGAAGTCCGCGCACCAGCGAACATAGCGAACCAACCCTTCCATGATGGCCTGCCGCACGGCATGAGCCTGGTCTCCATAGACTTCAACCGTTACGACCAAGCTTTCTTTCAGGAACGTTTCCATCTCCCTCGTCAGCTCTGGCACCGTGTACGCGGAGGGGCCCCCCCGGCCGCCGCTCACGACCCGCAGGTCGCTGTTATACGTGTCCCGAGCGATGTGGGTCCGGATCGCGCGCCGGAGCCCTCGGATCTTCGTGAGCTTGTCCCTTGCCGAGCGGGCCTCATTCACGTCATGGGCGATCGCCTCGTCCAGTTCCGCGATCCGGCTCGTCAGCAACATTCGTGCGACTCCGCGATCCATGACGGCCAACGCGGAGTAGAGACGAGTTTTTGCGTCCTGCCAGGTTTCGGCGATCTTCACGTTCTCCAGCAGCTTGTCGGTGGACACCTTCGTCATCATGTCCACGATCAGTTTCCGCTCGACCTGGACGTCCCCCTTCTTCTCCAGGCTCAGGTAGGACTCCCAATCCTGGGACTGACTGGTCACTTCCGCTGTGAAGATCCGGGAAACCGCTGCGTAGGCGCGCTCTTCCGCAGCCGACCGGGAGTCCGCCTGCCCAATGCCGATCAGGAACTGCTCGTCCGGATAGCCGGCGGCCTTTGTCCCGATGACCCAGTCAGGCGGCTTCGGGGTCCCGGCACAGGCGGAGAGAAGAAACGCGAAGATTAAGAAAGGGGACAGGCGACTTTTCCACCATGCGATATTCCTACGCATGGGAGGCGTGAGAGCGGAAAAGTAGCCTGTCCCCGTTTTCATTGCAGGATCCTCGTGCTGATAAAGTGCTTGCCCCGTTCGGTGATGGTGACGTCCTTGAGCATCTGGGTAGCCACCACACCCCCATAGACCCCGATGTGGCGCAGCTCCACATCATAGGTTCCGGGCGGGACCCTCAGTCGCCCGACGAAAATGCGGTCCGGGAGGGTCGCCCAGCTCCGCTTGTCCGCTTCCTCCGATGCGACGGCGATCATGTGCGCCACCGCGCCAGCGATGGCACCGGCAACCGCGCCTGCTTCCTTGTCCTTGATTGAACCACGCACCCCGACCCGTACAGCTTCCGCGAGGGCAAATTTCCAGGCCGCGCGCGCCACCGCCTTGACCGTCGTTCTGAGGAGACGGTCATCCAGGTCTTTTACGGCGATCGCCGTGATGTCTTCCATCAAGGCCGCGCGCGCCGCGTATCGCGCCTCCCCACTCTGGATGACCGCCTCGGTGTATGCGATCATCGAACGCCGAGGCACGAACTGGGGGACTGCCAGCCTCACCACTCTGCCCGTCAGGCCATAGAGAATACTCTCGGCCGCACGATGATTGGACGCATCGTACCGGTCATACCGCTTCGTGGCCAGAACCACGGCGAGCGCGGCAGGGCTGAACGGGACGTCCACAAAGAGGTCGCGCTTGATGGGCGCCCGGCCTGCGTGGGTGATGAACACCAGCTCGCCGTTCGACTGCGAGGTCGACTCTGCTTGCCACATAAGGCCCGGAAACGCCTGCTGGTATTCCTGGTGTTCTTGATTGAGTCCGAGCGCCTCGGACGCGCGCAGCAGATCCTGACGGACGAGGTCCGGCACGGCGGTCCCATAGCTTTTCCGGTAGTACTCGAACGCCTCCAGCGCGAGCCGGTATGAGACGAAGGCATTGCTCAGGTCGCCGGTGGCCTCGTAGAGGATGCCACTCAGATAGCGGGCCAGCGCGTCCTGGGTGTAGGTCATACGTTTTTGATTTCGGTCTGCCAGCCCGGTGAGCTTGTGGTCCACCTTGCGCGCCTCGACAAGCGCGTCGTCCCACTGCCCGAGATGGACGTAGTTCAAGGCCAGGAAGACGTTCAGCAGCACCTTTTCGAAATCTTCGCCCTCATACGGGAGGGCGTTGTCCGAAGTCAGAAAGGCTTCAACCTCAGCATGAATGCGACGTGTATAGAGGTCCTCGGTCAGCGCCTCGGATGCGGAGAGGGACTGGATGCTGTCAGTGTAGCGGCCGGCCAGGTACTGGACCATCCCTTTGTCCATGAGATACAGCGCTGTGCTCTTGCTCCCATAGACGTCCTGAGCCGTTTCGAGAATGGCTACCCCGTCAGCGGGATTGCCGTCCTGGAGCGCGCGATCGATGCGCGCATAGGGAAGCTCGTGTGCGCAGGCGGACACGGCGGTGACGGAGAGCAGAACCAGAAGGACGGAACCCCAGCGTCCCTGGGGCGGAGGTGTGAGATGTCTGAACAAGCCGGACCGTCGCGTCAGAACACGACGCGCTTCCGTTCCACGACTTTCTTGATCTTCTTCTGGCCGAACCAAGACTTGACGTTGTTGGAGAGGTCGACCATCTCAAGATCGACCTGGTAGAAGATCGCCTTCGTCCCGTCGGCTTCATCCTGGATGGTGTTGATCGTGCCGCGCAGCAGGTAGTCGGCGCCGATTTCCTTGCCGGGCGGCTTCTGTGTTGATTCGAGGGCGTTGGCGGCCTGCTCGCGTCGCTCTTCGCGGACCTCTTCCCGCTCACCTTTGCCAGCCACAAAGGTCACCCTGCCCGAGTTGGTCAGCTCGCGTTGGAGATCGTCGATGAAGGTCTGCACGTTGATGTGCTCGTGGCTCCGGTTGGACACCGTTCCCACGACCACCACTGGGCGGCGCTTGTTCGTGCTGGTATAGGTATCGAGCCAGGGGCCGGACAGGGCCTCTTTGACCATCTCCTCGGCGACCAGTCGCGAGTCAGCGTCGTTCCAATGGCCGCTCAGGTCCGTAACGGACGCCGTATCCACGCGCGTGACGGTGGTGGAAGCGCAGCCGGTAGACGCAAGCAGGAACGCTCCGGCACACCATCCCAGGAGAACTGTTCCGATGAAGGGCCGTCCGTTACTTGGCGCCACGTTTGTCCTCTTCCTGTTGCAGGCGTTCGAATGCCTTCTCGGCGTTCTTCCGCACGAAATCCCGCGCCGCATCGTTGAGCTCCTTCATCTGCCCGACCTGTTCCTTGAACTTGTCTAGGTCCAGCTTGGCTAACGAGTAGATAGTCTTGCCGGTCTTGTCATCCTTCTCCCAGCGGTCAATGACCATCACGCCGGAGAGGTGGGTGGACACGAAGGTCTTGAGGGCGCGCTCGACGTTCTGCTCCTCGCTAGTCTTCGTGAAGTCCCCGGCCGTCGTTGACGCGGCGTAGTCGCGCATCAAATAGGACGTATAGGTGTCCATGTACTTGGCCAGGTCGGCACGGGCCCGGTTGTCGGCGGTCTCTTTGGCCAGCGGCTCGTTCCGGATCCCTGTCACGGCCCCGACTCCGTAGAAGGCCTTGCCGTCCTTCGCGGTCATGTACCCGCCGCCCTTGTCGACCCATTTGGGAACACTCGAACAGGCAGCCAGCAGAAACGACCCGGTGGCGACAACCACCGTCAGGATCAGTGTTTTATCGCCGTGGAACTTCATAGCAGGGCCTCCTTATATGTGAGAAAGGCTAACATGGGGGTCCCCCCCTGTCAAGAAAACAGGGGGATCACAGTTTTAAGATACTTCTTGATCCCGATCCCGTCATTGACGAGGTAGGCGACAGGTCTGTAAGATACGGAAATTCTTGAAAAGGTGAGCTATGGAACAGGCCCGAGAAATCAGGATCGAAGATGGGATCGTGTACATTACCAACCTCTACCTGCAGGACCAGAAAGCCGCCGCTATCCTAGCTGAGTATCCCGAGAACCGTTGGCCGGAAATGACCCGACGCGCGCTGAAAATCGGCC
>VBOK01000082.1 GCA_005877565.1 Nitrospirota bacterium | reverse complement strand
GAGATCGCCCGGTTTCGCCTCCGGCACGACCTTGAGGAGTTGCTTCGCATCGAGGAATTTCGCGATGACCGAGTCCAGCGTGCCGTCAGCGGTGATCTTCACCCACGCGAGCCCTATCGCGCCGAAGCTCTTGGCCATCTCCCCTAACGCATCGATACGCGTCCGGGTGATCGTCGACCCGCCCGGCACGATGAGCGCCTTGACGATCCCTCCCTTCGCCACCGCGTCCCGGAAGACCTTGAAATCGGTGTGCTTGGCAAACCCGCTCAGATCATGGAGCGGCATCTCGAACCGCAGGTCCGGCTTGTCAGACCCATAACGCCCCATCGCTTCTTGGTAGGTCATCCGCGGGAATGGACCCTTGAGCTCGATCCCCGCCGCCTCGCGACACACATGACTGATCATCCGCTCGACCACCGACAGGACCTGCTCCCGATCGACGAAGGACATCTCCAGATCGATCTGCGTGAATTCAGGCTGCCGGTCGTTGCGCAGGTCCTCGTCGCGGAAGCACCGGGCAATCTGATAGTAGCGATCCGCCCCGCTCACCATGAGCACCTGCTTGAAGAGCTGGGGCGACTGCGGGAGCGCGAAGAAACACCCTGGATTCACGCGACTGGGCACCAAGTAATCCCGCGCGCCCTCCGGCGTGCTTTTCGTCAGGATCGGCGTTTCAATCTCCAGAAAGCGCTCCGCATTCAGGAACGCCCGGACGTGCTGGGTGACCCGGTGACGCAGTTCGAGGAAGCGCTGCATCTTCGGCCGTCGGAGATCAAGGTAGCGGTACTTGAGACGCAGCACCTCCGTGACATCCGCCTCGTCTTCAATCATGAACGGCGGCGTCTTCGCCTCATTGAGGATTTCAATCGAGTCAGCCAGCACCTCGATCGCACCCGTCGCGAGGTCAGGATTTTCGGAACCCTCCGGCCGCGGCGTCACGATCCCGCTCACCGCCACGACGTACTCGCCGCGAAGCGTATGGGCATTTTGATGCACCGCAGGGTTTCGCTCCGCGTTGAAGACGACCTGCGTGATCCCAAATCGATCCCGGAGATCGATAAAAATAAGGCTGCCATGATCGCGCCGGCGTTGCACCCATCCCATCAGATGGACACGCTGGCCGATCTCGGTACGCCGAAGCTGGCCACACGTATGAGTTCGCGGCGTCATGATGCCAGCCTCTCTCGGCTCGCTGCGACCGTCTTCACTTGCCGGATTTCCGCATCAGTCAGAAACCGATACTCGCCGGGAGGAAGCGGCCCCAGCTTCAACGGCCCGAACCGGAACCGCTTGAGCCTCAGGACCGGATGCCCCACCACTTCCAGCATCCGTCATCGAGGACCCCTTTCACCTTCACCAGATACGTCTTCGGGACGTGATAGCGGGGATGCAGCAGCCGTTGCGCCAACTGGCCATCGTTGGTGAGCAGGAGCAGCCCCTCGGCATCGTAATCCAGCCGGCCAACCGGAAACACGCGCTGCTTGACCCCGCGAAGAAACTGCTGCACCGTGAGACGGCCCTCCCCTCCCGGGCCTTCGAGCGTGGTCAGCACGCGCCCGGGCTTGTTGAGCATCACATAGGCCTTCGGCGCGGCTGGCTTGAGGTGACGCCCATCCACCTTTACATGGTCGCGGGCAGGATCCACCTTGAGGCCCATCTCCGTGGAAACCCGGCCGTTGACGGTCACGCGTCCCTGGCGGATCAGCTCTTCGGCCTTCCGCCGCGAGGCCACTCCCGCATCGGCAATCACCTTCTGCAGCCGTATTTCCATTGCTGTAAGTCGTTAATCGTGAATCGTGAATCGTGAATCCAGGGAAGTCATCAGCCACGTTTAACGTATAACGAATAACGTCTTATTCCCATTCAATGGTGGACGGCGGCTTGGAGCTGATGTCGAAGACCACTCGATTCACCCCTTTCACTTCATTGATGATCCGCGTCGAAATGGACGCCAGCACCTCGGAGGGCAGCCGCGCCCAGTCAGCCGTCATGCCGTCCACGCTGGTCACCGCGCGCACGGCCACGACGTTGTCATAGGTTCGCTCATCGCCCATGACACCGACGGTTCTCACCGGGAGCAGGACGGCAAAGGCCTGCCAGACCTTCTGGTAATAGCCTGCTTTCCGGATTTCCTGCTCGACGATGGCGTCAGCCGCCCGGACGGTCGCCAGCCGCTCCTTGGTGACCGGCCCGAGGATGCGGATCGCCAGGCCCGGTCCCGGGAAGGGCTGACGCCAGACGACCTCATCGGGCAGGCCCAGTTCCTTGCCCAGTTCGCGCACTTCATCTTTGAACAGCTCCCGTAAGGGCTCGATCAACTTGAACCGCATGCGCGCGGGCAACCCACCCACGTTGTGGTGGGTCTTGATCGTCGCGGACGGGCCCTTGAAGCTCACACTCTCGATCACGTCAGGATAGAGCGTACCCTGGACCAGCCAATCCGCCTTGCCTGCCTTGCGCGCGAAGGCTTCGAACTCCTTGATGAACAGGCGGCCGATGATTTTCCGCTTGCGCTCAGGATTGCTGACGCCATCAAGAGCTTTGACAAATCGAGCTGATGCGTTAATGAACTTCAACTTGATCTTGAAGTGCTTGGCGAAGGTCTCGCGGACCACTTGCGGTTCCCCTTCGCGTAGGAGCCCGTGATCGACGAACAGGCAGGTCAGCCGATCCCCGACCGCCCGATGGGCCAACACCGCAGCCACCGACGAATCCACGCCTCCGCTGAGTGCGCAGAACACCTGCCCGGCCCTCACCTGATCCCGGATAGCTGCAATGGCGTCCGTCATGAAGGACCGCATGGTCCAATCCGGCTTCAGCCCGCAGATGTTGTGGACAAAGTTCTTCAGGATCGTCACCCCACTCTCAGTGTGCGCGACTTCCGGGTGGAACTGGAGGCAGTAGATCCGACGGCCGGGCGACGTCGCCTTCATTGCAGCCACCGGCGTGTTCGACGTACGCGCGATGGAACGGAACCCCGGGGGCATCTCTTCGATGCGGTCCCCGTGCGACATCCACACGGTCGGGCGTGCCCGCTCCCCCTCGAGCCCCTTGAACAGATCCGTGACGTCGTCGACCAGCAGTGTGGCCGGGCCGTACTCGCGATGCGCAGCCCGTGCCACCTTCCCTCCCAGGACCTGCGTCACGAGTTGCATTCCATAGCAGATGCCCAGAATCGGG
The DNA here is from genome assembly GCA_005877565.1 of Nitrospirota bacterium. GTDB lineage: Bacteria > Nitrospirota > Nitrospiria > Nitrospirales > NS-4 > NS-12. The sequence goes on along the minus strand of VBOK01000082.1, from coordinate 20,197 downwards.
ATCCCTGCCTCCAGTAACGGGGCCGGGATGCTCGGGGCCTTGCGATCGTAGACGCTGGCGGGGCCGCCGGAGAAAATCAGGCCAGCCGGGCGACGTTCCAGGATTCGAGCCAGCGGGACGTTGTACGGCAGGATTTCGGAGTAGACGTGGGCTTCGCGGATACGGCGGGCGATCAGTTGTGTGTACTGGGAGCCGAAGTCAAGGACCAGGATTCTCTCGTGTGCGGAACCCATCGCATTTGGAAACAGGTTAGAGCTCAACCTCAGACCGGTAGTTGGGGGCTTCCTTGGTGATGATCACGTCGTGGACGTGGCTCTCCCGCAGACCGGCTTGGGTAATCTGAATGAAGCGGGCCTTCTTCTGCATGTCGGCGATGGTGCGGCAACCGCAGTACCCCATGCCGGCGCGCAACCCGCCGACCAGTTGGTACACCACTCCCGACAACGTGCCGCGGTAGGGGACGCGTCCTTCGATACCTTCCGGCACCAGCTTTTGTACCGGCTCATCCCTCTGCGCGTACCGGTCCCTCCCGCCGCGTTCCATCGCGCCGAGCGAGCCCATGCCCCGGTAGACCTTATAGGTACGGCCTTGAAAGAGGACCGTTTCGCCGGGGCTTTCTTCGGTTCCGGCGAAGAGCCCGCCGATCATGACCGACGAGGCGCCGGCCGCGATAGCCTTGGTCACATCGCCAGAGTACTTGATTCCGCCGTCCGAGATGATCGGCACCTTCGCGCGGGCGGCCGCCGCGCACTCCGCCACGGCGGTCAATTGCGGCACACCCGCGCCCGCCACGATCCGCGTCGTGCAGATGGAGCCCGGCCCGACGCCGACCTTGATGGCATCCGCCCCGGCTGCGATCAGATCGCGGACCGCCTCCTTCGTGGCCACGTTGCCGGCCACGACGTCTGCCTCGGGAACGCGGCGCTTCAACAAGCGCACGGTGTCCAGCACCGCCTGGCTATGGCCGTGCGCGGTGTCCACCACGACCACATCGACCCCGGCTTTGACGAGCAGCGCCACCCGTTGCTCGGCATCCTCCCCGACTCCCACCGCCGCGCCCACGCGCAGGTGCAGAATCTCCCGGGCCTTATCCAGCGTCGTGCCTTCCGGCGCCGTGATGAGGTTCTCTCTGGTCATGACCTGGGAGATCTTGAGATCCATGCGTGTCTCGAAGCGCAGGTCCCGGTTGGTCACAATGCCGACGAGCTTGCCGTTCTTGGTCACCGGAATGCCGGAAATCCGGTACTGCTCCATGATCTTGTGCGCGTCGCGGATGGTGTGATCCGGCGAGATGGTCACCGGGTTCAGGATCATGCCGCTCTCGGATTTCTTGACCTTGTCCACTTCGGCCGCTTGGTCTGCCGGCGAGAGCACCCGATGGATGATCCCCATCCCGCCTTCACGGGCGATCGCGATGGCCAGCCGGGCCTCGGTGACCGTGTCCATGGCGGCGCTGACGATGGGGATGTTGATCGTGATGCGGCGGGTCAACCGCGTGCGAGTGTCGGTTTCGGCCGGCAAGACGGAGGATTTCGCGGGGACCAACGCCACATCATCGAAGGTCAGTCCCACCGGCAAGGAAGGTTGCAGCATGTCGTTATTGTTTCGGCGTCGACCAGAGATGCGTGCCCGGGGTTTCCTGTTGGATCGTCTTCTTCTCCTCCAACGCGGAGGTTTCGGACTCGGCCACCTCGGCCTGCTCGCGCAGTTGCAATTCCCCCTCGTCGGCCGTCATGAATTGCTGCACCCGGAAATTGGAACTGTCGAGCACGAAGATCGCGCCTCGCCGGTCCACCGCGACGCCATAGGGGAAGTTGAACTGCCCGCGCGCGCTGCCGAAACCGCCCCACTGCGTTTCGAAGTTCCCGTCCCGATCGAACTTCTGGACTCGGTGGTTGCCGGTGTCCGTCACGTAGACGAAGCCGTCCCGATCGACGGCGATCCCCCAGGGATTCCAGAACTGGCCGGGTTCCTGCCCCTTGGTCCCCCACCTCGCGAGCAACTGCGGGAGGAAGTTCGTACTGGTGTCGAACTTCTGGACCCGATGGTTGCCCATGTCCACAACGTACACTGCCCCGTCGCTTTCATTCACGGCGATGCCGCGGGCGAAATAGAACTGACCGTCCGCGTTGCCGAAGCTGCCCCACGCCATGATGAACTCGCCGCTGCGGTCGAACTTCTGGATGCGGAAATTGGCGCTATCCACCACATAGACGTAGCCCCGGGTGTTGTCAACCGCCACGCCCCAGGGGGCATTGAACTGCCCCTCGCCGCCACCCTGCCGGCCCCACTTGGATATGTAGCTGCCCATCTTGGCGTCGAACCGCTGGACCCGGTGGTTGTTGGTGTCGCAGACGTACACGACTCCTTTATCGTCCACGGCGAGGCCGGTGGGATTATGGAAGTTCGAGGGGGCGGTGCCGAACATGCCCCAGAGGTGGACGAAATTCCCCGCGTTGTCGAATTTCTGGACCCGGCAGTTGCCGGTGTCCACGACATACACGTTACCGGTCTGATCGCACGCGAGGCCGAACGAAGGCGTGCCGAACTCCCCGCCGTGGAGGAGGTGGGCGCCACTGCCTGCCTTCCCCCAGACATTCACACAGACATAGCCAGAGGTGTTGAGGAGGATGGAATTGGTCGCCGGGGCAGAGATATTCCCATACCCGTCCTTGAACCAGACATAGATGGTCTTTTTGCCGTCGCCGGGCGAGAGGGTATAGGGCGCCGTGGCGCCGAACTTGCCAACCGGCTCCACGTCAACCCACCCCGGCGTCGACGCCGTCGGCGTGGTGGGCGCCTCCGAGATGAAGTAGCCCGCGACCCCCGAATCCACGTCGTGGGCCGAGATCGTCAGGACCGCATCGGGAAGGTTCGTCATGAACGCCCCATGGTTGATGATCATGTAGGGGTTCTGCGGCGCGGCCAGGTCGATCATCGTCGGCGTCGCCTCGACGACCGGCGACGGCGGACTCTGCGTCCCCTCCGCGCTGACCGCCGTCAGCATGAAATAGTAGACGGTGCCGTTGGCCAGCCCGCCGTGAGTGTACGGCGACGCCACGCCTTCGACGCAGGTCCCTGTCTGGGGCGTCACGTTCGCTTCGGTGTGGTAGTAGAGGTTGTAGGATGCCGCACCCGGCACGTCCATCCAGCTGAGGGCCACTTCGGTGTCGCCTGCCTTGGCGATCAGTTCGGCGGGCGCCGACAATTCCGTCGTGCCCTTCTCCGCCGGTACCTGCGCGGGGGACGGGGCGCCTTCCACCGGCGCGAACTTCAGGACGCGGGCGTTGCCGCTATCCACGACGTAGACGAAGCCTTCCCGGTCGACCGCGATCCCGTAAGGGAAGTTCACCTGGCCTAATGTGTTGCCGCGGTTGCCGAACTGGCAGATGAAGGCGCCATTGCTCGTGAACTTCTGGATCCGGTGGTTGCCGGTGTCAGTCACATAGACGTTGCCCAGCGCGTCGACCGCGATCCCCCACGGGCCGTTGAACTGGCCCGGGCCATTACCTTCCTTGCCCCACTTGGCCAGGAAATTCCCTCGGCTGTCGAACTTCTGGACGCGGTTATTGATCTCGTCCGTGACGTACACGTTTCCGGCGAAATCGATGGCGACGTCCCGGCAGTAAAAGAACGCCCCTTCGAAGGCGCCTTCCTTGCCCCACATGAGGATCGGATCCCCATCGGCCGTGTACTTCTGGACCCGGTTATTGAGAGTATCGGCGATGCAGATGTTGTCGTCCTTGTCGACGCCGACGCCCCACGGATTGTCGAAAATCCCCTGCGAGGCGCCCTTCCAGGCAAACCCGAACTTGCCCCAGACGGTCAGGAAGTTCCCGTCCTTGTCGAACTTCTGGATGCGGTGGTTGTTGGCGTCAATGACGATCAGGTCTCCCTGGGAGGTGCAGGCCAGCCCCCGGGGGTAATAGAACTGGCCTTCGGCGTCGCCCGGCTCGTCGCCCAGGCGCAGGAGGAACTTCCCATCCTTGTCGAACTTCTGGATGCTATGCGAGTCGGTGTCGGCCACGTAGATATTGCCCTCCCGGTCCAGCGCAATCCCGGTGGGCGACTTGAACTCCCCGTCATCATAGCCCTCCGTCCCAAAGTGCATGACGCACAGGTACGGGGCCGGGATCCCCATGACTTCTTCGGATTCCGGGCTCTCCCCATTCTTCGTGACCGCCGTGACGACATAGTGATAACACATGCCGTTCGCCAAGTCGGTATGGATGTACGGTGGCGCGGCCGTGTCGATCAGGGTCCCGTTCTCCTTGGTCACCCCGATCGCGGTCTTGAACCGTTCCATGCCGACGGCATCGTACCGGAACCGGTCGAATTCCTTGCCTTCCTTGGTTACGCCTCGGGTGGTCTTGTAGTAGATGTTGTAAAAGAGGGCGTCGGGAACGGGCTCCCAATCGAGCGTCAACTTGCCATTCCCGATCTTGACCGCCACGTTGCGCGGCGCCCGCGGCAGGTCGGATTGCTCCGCTGTGGTTCCCCCGCCCGGTTGCGCGGAACCATCGACAGTTAGCGCGAACCAGAAACGTGGATGCCAGTCGTCGTCATGCAGCACCATGGCACAGACTCTAGCATCCGTTTCTCGATGAAGTCAAGGAAGCCAGCGAGGCCGTGGAGGTCTACTGATACGAGACTGGACGCTTGGTCTGGACAGGAGACTGCCCCGCAGGCGGAGGCCCGCCGCGGAGCCGATCGAGACGGTCCTGGGCGTCAAAAATGGAAGGGATTTCCCCAAAGAGTCGGGCGGCCTTGTCGGTCAAGCCTTCTTCCTCGTACAGGACGGCGAGATCGTACTTGACGTAGGGCCCCCCCGGCCCCACGCACCGGGGATCGGCCAAGACGCGCTCCAGGAGCGCGATCGCCGTTTTGTTGAGCTGCTGGGACTTGTAGCACGCTGCAATCATGGCACATGCATCGACGAATCGCGTTGGCCCGCAGGCGGCCTGCTTGAACTCTTCGATGGCTTCGGCCAGGAGGCCCATCTCCTGGTAGGCGATACCCAGATCATAATGCGTCTCATACTGGCCGTCGCGCGCTTGCGCCTTGCCCCCTGGGCGGAACTCCTGGAAGAGAGCTTCGACTTCCGGCTCGAGGCCCCCGGCGGACATCCTCACCACAGCAGGTGGCACGGCCTTCTCAGCCAGAGCCGTCACCGGCTCCACTGTGAGGACGGGCGGCTTCTCCACCTCCGTCGGTTGCACTTTCGGGCTTGGCCTTTCAGTCTTCTCCGCGGCCGGTTCCTGGGTGACTCGAACCTTGAGTTCGAGAAAATCGTTGTCGTCAGGTTCCGCCATGAGATAGGCATCGATCAGATCCGATGCCTCGTCACGCCGGCCTTTGTTGAGCCAAGTCCTGGCAATGGGGTACAAAATATCGTAGGCGGGGGAGAGTTTGCCTTTCTTCAAATAGATGAGCCCCAGGACCGCCTGGTACTCGCGTTGATCCGGATCTTCAAGCAGGACAGTCCGGACCATTCGCTCGGCTTCGGCAAGGTCGCCATGCGCAAGCAAGCGGTGGACCTCCGACAGGGAGCCGGGTGCGCCCTCAGCCCCAGGCGCGGGCTGTAAGGTGGCCGACAGCGTCGACTCCGGGAGACTCAATTCGATCCCCCCCTCCACCGTCTCCTCCTGCACCACATCGGCGACGGTCATCTCATCAAGCTCCGGTAGGATCGGCTCCGGCTTTTCTGATTCAGGCTGATAGGGAGTGTCCAGCCGCCGGCGGGCCTCCGCATGGCCCGGCGTGATCTTGAGGATCTTGTCATAGAGCGTGCGAGCCTCATCCGCACGGCCTTGACGCTGATATTCCTTACCGACGCTCAGGTACTCCTCGATGGCCACATCCTTGAGCTTCTCACTCAGGCAGAGCGCCGCTACGCGCAGGCGCACGTCCGTATTCTGGGGATCGACCTTGGCAATCTTGCGAAAGAGCGTCAGCGCGTTCATGGTCTTCCCGGTTTTCAGGAAAAGCTTGGCGCTGGACAAGTAGTCGGCAATGGCGTTGTTCATCAGGCCACGGACGACATGCAGGTCGCCGAGCAGCGTGTAAATCTCAGCGCGGTCCGGCTCGAGTTTGAGGATTTTCTTGTAGACGGCGATGGCTTTCAGGTGAAAGCCGTCCTGAAGGAAAAAACGGGCGGCCTTGTTGTAGGCGTCGATCGCTTCCGCGTGGGCCCTGCTCTTGAGCGCGAGGTCCCCGATGGTGTTGTACACATTGGCATCATTGGGGGACTCGTCGAGAAGCTGGCGCCAGGCGGCAATGGCCTGGGCATACTGGCCGGTGTCCGCGAGATGGCGGGCACGCTCGATCGTTGCTTCCTTCTTATCAGGAGCCACGCTCACTCCCTCACAGCTAACAACCTGGCGTAACCTAGCGCGGCTCGGCCTATCAAGTCAAGAATTGCACCCGCTCCAGAAACGACAAGGGCCCACCCCCTCGGGTGGGCCCTTGCAGAGCGGAAACTGTGGAAAGGCGTGGCTACGCCACACCCTGCGTGGAACTACCGACCTTCACAACGTTCGAGGCTTGAGGCCCTTTGGCGCCCTCCACGACATCAAATTCGACGTTTTCGCCTTCCTTGAGGCTCTTGAACCCTTCCCCCTGTAAGGCTGAATAATGGACAAAGACGTCTTGTCCGCTGTCCATGCGAATAAATCCGAACCCCTTGCGATCATTGAACCACTTGACAGTGCCTTTGCTCTTCACACCGCCCTCCTTTCGTCACACCAGCCCCACGGTCCCACGACCCACCGTGCTAGGCCTCTATACCTGAGAAAGCCCCCTACGAATCAGCGGAACAATTGCGGATGTGCACCTATCGCAGCCCCTCATGCGGGTGTGCATCTATCATAGCCCCCTCACGAGTGTCAAGTGGGGCGTCGCTGCAATTTGCTTTGCCCCGAGCCTTCCAGTATAACTGTCGCCGGGAGCGCTGTTTTCGCGTGCGGACCATCGACCGGTACATCTTGCAAGAGCTCGGCGTGCCGTTTGCGCAGAGCCTCGGCGCGCTGACGTTTATCTTGATGACGCGGGAGATCCTCCGGCTCATCGAGTTGCTGATCAACAAAGGGGTGGGGCTCCTGCCCCTGCTGAAAACTTTCCTCCTACTGCTGCCTTCCTTCTTCGTCCTGACCCTGCCGATGGGCTGCCTGATCGCGTCCATCAGTGCGTTCAGCCGGTTGTCCTCGGACCGGGAACTCACCGCGTTACACGCGACAGGAGTCAGCGCGTGGCGCCTCCTCCCGTCCGTCCTGCTGTTTTCGTTCGCGGTTTTCCTGATGACCCTCACGCTGGCCCAATTCGCCCAGCCCTGGACGGGCCAGTCCCTCAAGAAGATAGCGCTGGGCATGCTGCGCGACCAAGTGTCGCTGGCACTCGATGAAGGGGTCTTCAACGCCCCGACGGACAAGGTGGTCATGTACGTCGGCGAGCGCAGCGTGCCGGAGGGCCCATCCGGAATCTTCATCTCGGATACTCGGAACAGTGGCGAGCCACGGATCATCGTGGCCCGCGACTGGAAAGTCATCAACGATCCCCTCCACAACCGTCTTGGGCTGACGCTTCAGGATGGCACCATCCATGTGAACCCGAAGGACCCCGACGAGTACCAGACGATCCGCTTCACCTCCTACGATTTTAAGCTGGACCTCACCGAAAGCCTGGCCCCGGAACCCGAAGAGCGCCTGTCGCTGTATGAAATCCGTCAGAAGATCGCCGAGACCAAGGGACAAGATCCTCGCTACCTCCGGCTCTTGGAAGACTACTATAAGAATGTAGCCTTCCCAGTCTCCACGATCCTGTTTGGCTTGATCGGGATGCCGCTCGGGAACGTCGTGAAACGGTCCGGGCGGGCTGGCGGCTTCGCCGTGGGGATTCTGGTCATCGTCAGCTTCTATGTCCTGAGCGTCATGGGGGACTTCTGGGTCTCAGCCCGCGTCCTGAGTCCCTTCGCCGCCGCCTGGTTTCCTGATGCCGTCTTTGCCTTGGTCATCGTCTGGCTGTTCTACCGGCGCATGCACCCGTAGCTCATCCGAGGGACCCCATGACGCTTCTCATGACATATCTCCTGCGCGAGCATCTCCGGGTGTTTGCGACCTGCCTGGGTGGCTTGGCCGTCGTGTACCTGGTCGTCGACTTTGTCGAGAAGGTCCGGAAGTTCGTGGGCTACCAAGCCGAACTTCGCCATATCCTCTCGTACTTCGTGTTGAAGTGTCCCGGCATCTTCTTCCAGATCACACCGCTCGCTGTCCTGATGTCCACCCTGCTGACAGTCTCGATCCTGTCTCGGAACAACGAGATCACCGCGATGCGCAGCAGCGGCATCAGCCTCTACTGGGTCTCCATCCCGTTCCTCGTCCTCGCCCAGGCCCTGAGCCTCCTGATGCTCTGGGCCAGCGACGCCGTGATCCCGAGCGCAAATCAGCAGGCGGAAGCGCTGCGCGAGATCAAAATCGAAAAACGCAATCCGCGCGCCGTCTTCCAAGCCAATGAGATCTGGGTGCGGCTGGGCAATCAAACGCTCATGCGTGGCGATCTGCCTGACGACAACGCGCCACGCATCTACGGCGTCAGCCTGTACCGCTTGGAGCAGGACTTTACTATCCGGGAACTCATCTCCGCGAGGGAACTGCGGTACGAAAACGAGGGCTGGGTCCTCGTCTCCGGCATCAGCCGGACGTTCCAGGGCGACCAGGGCGTCCGGTCTCAGTCCTTCGACCGTCTTCCCGTTCAATTGAACCAAAAGCCCGAGGATTTCCGTCACACCGTCCGTATCGACTCAGACGCGTTGAGCCTGCGGGAGCTGGCCGCCTATGTCGAGCGGCTCCGCCAAGACGGGTACAACCCGGCCCGGTACGCAACGGATCTGTTCGGGCGCATAGCTTTTCCCTTTGTGTGCCTGATCATGGCCCTGATCGGCCTCACCATGAGCCTGATGGAAACCGGCTCACGCGGGACAGGGCTGGTCAGGGGAGTCGGGTATAGCCTGCTGGTCGGTTTCTTATACTGGTCAGCCCATTCGGTCGCCTTGGCCTTGGGGCGGAGCAACGTGGTGCCCCCACTGCTGGCCGGCTGGACGGCCAACATCTTATTCCTGTGTTTTGCCGGGTACTTGTTCCTGCGGGTTCGGCAATAGAAGCCTACCCAGACGTAAACAAACTCCTCCAGAAGATGACCTTGGCGTTGAAATAGCCAGCCCAAGGGAGAAAGATCGCCGCGTAGACCCCCACGTGGCCGAGATAATACAGGCTGATCCCGGCCTGCGAAGCGATCCCCACGGCGTACATCGCCAGCACAATCCGCCGGCCCGGATGAAGAGGCCCTGTGGCCGGCAGGTCCCGCTTCATCCGCTTGTATTCCTTGGCGGCCTCCAACAGTTTCTGTTTTCGCGCGAAATATTCCGGACAGGTTCCCACCAAGTACTGCTCGTACCGGGCATGGCCCCACCCCCAGACGGCGCCGCACAGGAACAGGATCGAGCTCCCCAGCAATGCCTGGGGGGTCAGTTGATCTTGGATCCACATCAGCACCATATCCCCATAGCCGGCCAACAGCGTGACCATCCCTAACGGGATGGTCGGCAGCATCAATCGACTCTTCAGGTACAACCGAGCACGTTCCCGTTCATCTTCGCGCCGTCGAGCGGTCAGGATCTTGGGCATGCTCTCAGTTCCACCTACCTTCCCAAGAAATCGGTGGTCCGGTTCGGTCGCCCCCTATATCCTGTATTAGGAATAGCCGTGACGGGAAGACCTGCTTTTCATCATGACACAACTGTGCTCAAGCACTGATTCAGATTGGAAGAATGCCAGTGTGATTGGTGATACCTGCGCGTCTCGGCTCCCTGTGCGATCCTCCCACACCTCGACATCATGAGACCTTCACACGGGCCCGCTTTCGAGGCTCCGGTCTTCCGATGCCGCACCTGCCTTGAACATCCCGTAACACCATTCACGAACCCATCGCTAGGAGCAGCGCGTCATCGCTTGACAGAGGATTCTTGCACCGACGCCTGTCCACAGTTTCTGTGGATTCTCTGGGGATAGCTTTGTGCACGTCGAGGAGCGATCACTCCCCTCGGGCTGCACAATCCCCATGCATAAATTTTAAGCGAAAATTACGCCACCGCACCAACGAGTTAGCCAAAGGCATTAGACGCAAACGAAACGCTGACTCATCGCGCATTCAGACACATGACATCTATGCAGTAACGATGCCGAAGCATGCTTCTACACATTCGTGCTAACAACATTTTTCACTGTATGGTTATTCATGCACTATTTGATTCTTGATGTAGGAGAACGGCAACATCGTTCATTTTACATCGATCGCCGCGAAGAGACGGTCGACCTGCACATGTTTTTGCAGATGATCGGCCCAGCGGTCTAGCGAAGATCGCAGCCGTGCCGTGACTGCCTCAGAGACCGACCGATCTAAGGGGTGCAGCCCTTTTCTCTGACGCAGTCGGTTCAACCACTGACGGCGGAACTCCGGCCGGTCAAAGACACCGTGGATATATGTCCCCCAGACCAACCCGTCTTCACGACACGCTCCGTCCGCCTCTTCGTTCTCCGATCCAGCGTGTCGTCCTGCCTGTGAGAGACCCTCGCCAGAACGACGAAGAATCTGAAAGCCGGGAGGCACAGAGCCACGGCGGGTGCGGCCCATGTGGATTTCGTAGCCCGAGACCGTACTGTCGGACGCGACGTTCGTAAGCAACGAACGCGCTTCAACCTGGATCGTCCTCTTGTCAGGCAGCAATTCGGTCACCACATCCAGGAAGCCCATGCCGGGTGCCCGTCCGCCAGCTTCAACACCGAACGGATCGGACACCTCCCGCCCCAGCATCTGATAGCCGCCGCAGATCCCCACGAGCTCTCCGCCTCGCGCAACGTGGTGTGCCAGGGCCTCGACAACGCCACGGCTTCGCAGATGTTCAAGATCGGCGATCGTGTTCTTGGTGCCCGGCAGCACGACGACGTCCGCCCCGGCCAGATCGGACGGTGTGGCCGCGTACCGGAGCGCCACATCGCATTCGCCCGACAGCGCGTTGAAGTCTGTGAAGTTGCTCAGATGTGGTACCAGCGTCACCGCCACATTCACCGACTGCGCCGTAAAGGGACTCTGGCGGTAGCGGTCCCTCTCCACGCTGTCCTCCTGGTCCAACTCCAAGTCCCGCAGGAACGGGAGCACCCCCAAGACGGGCACGCCGGTGCGGGATTCCAGCAAGGCCACCCCATCGGCAAACAGGCTCGCATCGCCACGAAACTTATTGACCACGACTCCCACGACCCGCCGCCGCTCCTGCGGTGCGAGCAGCTCGATGGTGCCAATCACCTGCGCAAACACCCCGCCGCGATCAATATCCGCCACGAGCACCACCGCGGCGCCGGCGAACTCGGCCATCGCCCAGTTGGCCAAGTCCCGGTCGCGCAGGTTGAGCTCGGCCGCGCTCCCGGCTCCCTCGATGACAAGGACCTCGTACACACGGGCCAGCCGTTCGTAACTGGCGCGGACGTGGCGGACCAGCTCACGGGTTTGCTCCAAGTACCGACGGCCCTGGTATCTCCCCCAGATTTTCCCGTGCACGATCACCTGCGCGTACTGGTCGGACTCCGGCTTGAGCAGGATGGGGTTCATATCGACATGCGGCGGCAGTCCGCAGGCTTCGGCCTGCAGGGCCTGCGCCCGTCCAATCTCCCCGCCGTCCGCAGTGACAAAGGAGTTCAAGGACATGTTCTGTGCCTTGAAGGGCGCCACGCGGACTCCCTTTCGCGCCAAGAGCCGACAGAGGCCTGCCGCGATGACGCTCTTGCCCACATCTGAACCCGTTCCGAGAATCGCGAGGGCTCGTGCGTGGCTTCCAGTTGCGTCCGACTTCATGCGGTCGTGCTGTCTCGTTCCCACAGCAACTCCGGTTCCCCCTGGGTTTTCGCGATCCACCGTGCGCGCACGAACAGCGCGTCGCTGAGCCGGTTTAGAAACTTGAGGATCGCTGCATCGACAAGCTCTTCCCGCGAGAGCCGCACGGTCTCACGCTCCGCCCGACGGCACACAGTCCTCGCCTGGTGGAGCAGCGCAGGCACCTTCCCGCCTCCCGGCAAGATGAACTCCTTCAGCGGGGCGAGGTCCTTCTGGCATGCGTCAATCACACCTTCCAATCGGGTGACATCTTTCGCGGTGATCTGCGGCATGTTCTTGAACACCTGCCCGGGAGAAGTCGCCAGGATGCTGCCCGCGTCCAGCAGTTTATTCTGGATCCAGCGGAGCTCATCGTCCAGATGAGCCGCTGACGCGTGCTTCCCGACCAGATCGGCGTTGAACGCCCGCACCACACCCACGAGCGCGTTCAGTTCATCCACTGAGCCATAGGCTTCGACCCGCAGGCTGTCTTTCCAGACCTGCTGCCCGCCGGCCAGCCGCGTTTTTCCGGCATCCCCCGTCCGCGTGTAGACTCGCGTGATGCGCATGCGCATGATTAGGCCTCCTTCTTCACAGCTTGTCGCCCCCGCGCACACACGAGGAGCGACCGGGCCACCTGAGGTTGGCTGGCGAAGTGCAGATGGGTGTATAGCGCCAGGACATTACCTCGAAGAAGACCATCCTGGCCCTTCCGGCGGCCCTGCGCATCCGTCACCGTGCAAGCGTAGTCCAGTGATGGGTGGTTCTTCAGACACGAGTAATGGAACTCATGGCCTCTTGCCCTGAGTCCTGGGCTACCCAACACGCAGGGGGTCGTGACTTCCAACTCCCGATAGCCCATGACGAGACCAGACCGCTGCATCACCGCTTCCCCGGGAAAGAGGCCAACCATGTCGTGTGCCTGGCCCGCGAAGTCACGAATCGCCTCCATTAGATACATCATGCCACCGCACTCCGCATAGACCGGGCCGCCCCGCAGGGCGAATTCGCGGATCGCCGTCCGCATCCGGTGATTGCGGGCCAACGTCTCCGCATGCAGCTCCGGGTATCCCCCGCCCAAGTAGAGCAACTCCACGTCAGGGAGCCTCTGATCGTGTAGAGGAGAAAAGCGAATGACCGAGGCCCCTTCACGTTCCAGCAGCTCCAGGTTCTCGGGGTAATAAAAGCAGAAGGCAGGATCATAGGCCACGCCCACCCGAACGGCCGGTCCGGAAGGCTGAGGCTCCGTGCGCGTATCTTCAGCTTCCAGCGGAGGCGCCGAACGGGCCAACGACTCGACCCGATCCACATCCACTGTCTCAGCAATGACGCGGGCCAGCCGATGTGAGAGAGCCTCCGTCGGCTGCTCAAGCGCCGTGATGAGTCCCAGATGCCGGTCTTCAATCGTGAAAGACGGATCGGCGGGAAGGTAACCCACCACCGCGAGGTCGGTCGTGACCTCGACCGCCTCTTTGAGCAGATGGTAGTGTCCGGCCCCGCCAACTTTGTTGAAGAGCACTCCGACGACCCGCAGATCCGGATCAAACCGCGCATAGCCCGAGACCATGGCCGCAGCCGAACGGGCCATGGCGCTCCCATCAATGACCAGCAGCACCGGCGCGTGCAGCAACTTGGCCAGTTCTGCGGTGCTCCCGGATTCGCTGACCGGCGAGCTCCCGTCGAACAGGCCCATGACGCCCTCGATGATCGAGACGTCCGCATCGGCCGCCGCCCGGAGGAACACCTGCCGGCAGACTTCCGACCCGAGCATCCAGCCGTCGAGATTGCGGGACAGCCGACCGGTCACGGCCGCATGATGCCCGGGATCAATGAAGTCCGGTCCCACCTTGAAGGGCTGCACCCGGCGGCCCCGCGCTTTCAAGGCCGCCAGGAGCGCCAGCGTCACGGTGGTTTTCCCGACGCCGCTGTGCGTGCCTGCAATGACCAGCCTTGGTAATTTCATAGGCATTGAGTCGTGACTTTTTAAAAACCTTCAAAACGATAACTGACGCCACCATAAACAGCAAATGTAGGCGCTGGCGACACGAAAGGTTCATTCCTGCCCGTGTTAACAAAATCAAAAGCAATGGACCCGAAGCTCGAGTACTCCTTGTTGAGAATGTTATTCCCTTGTAGAAAGAAATTTGCCCTGCCACCCGGTACTGGACGTTCATAGGCTATTCGCCCTCCCAATACAAAGTATCCGGGAAGACGGGGAAAGGCATTTGGCTCATCATTGAGATACACTTGCGTGCTCACGTAAAGCCCCGTGAGGGAGAGAGTCCATTCAGGGGCGGGACGAAATTGGATGGTCGTACCTAATCGATGTTTAGGGACAAGCGGCAAGCTGTCTCCGATTTCGACTACTTTCCCTATACCCTCTACAAACCTCGACTTAAAATGGGCTTCAGTGTAGGTGTAATTCACAGATATTGTCCATTTCTCGACTACGTTGGCCCGCAGAGAAGCCTCGATTCCTCGACGTCTGGTCTTGTCTATGTTCTGATTCTTACCATCTGGAAAAACGCAGGTAGTGCAAATAAAGAAGATCTCATCTCGAACGTCTGTTTGGAACAGGGCCACCGAACCTTCTCCCCAATCACGAACTGCCTGTTTCCATCCGAATTCATATCCTCTGGTCTTAACAGGACGTAAATCAAGACTCGAGGCAAAAGGTGGCGCGGCTATCAGTTCAAAACGATTGGGAGGACGAAATCCTTCAGCATAATTGAAATAAAGACTAGCCTGTGGGGCGAGCTTATAGACTATTCCTGCGCGAGATGTAGCCCTGTGGAACGTGGGTGTCCCGTTGGTTTGCGGATCGTTCGGATTGAGATCATTATGGATAGTGAAACGATCAAAATCGTTTCGAACGCCAGCGGTAAGAATTACGGTTCGGGCAATTTCAAAAGAATTCTGAGCAAACAAGGCGTTCGAATCTTCATCAACAGACTTTCGATCGAGAAAAGGAGCTGACCGCGTGGCCAAATCGGTGCGAGCAATTTCCCCGCCGACAACAAATGTGTTGGCAAAATGTTGCCCTCGACTCTCGTGACTAATTTGCGCTGTCCCTCCCTTCGTCTCTGTTTTTGACAACTGATCACTTTCGCCTCCACCAAAGAATTTCGTAAGATTCTCTTGGGCAAGGTGCCGATAGAACGCGTTCACGGTTAAGCTAAAGTTCAGGGGCAGTTGTTGCCGGCCGCCCAAAGACACGAGATTGAGCTCATTCTCTGTGAAAGCTCCCGGCGTCACATTTCGCTGACGATTAATGGCGAGATCGGTCGGAGGCAGGGTGCCCGCTGCGAGCAAGCGGTCTTGTGTGTAGGTGTAAGAAGCTGTGAGGTCAGTGCCGTCAGCCGGACGAAACCCAAGCTTGCCAAAGTAACGGGAAATTCTTGAATCAGATTCGTCCCTATACCCATTCTCTGTCTCACGCGTAAAATTTGTCACATAGTCGAATTTCCCCATGGGCCCGCTGGAATTAAGTGCGTACCGCTCTCTATGGAAGCTTCCAAACATCGTTTCCGCTGTAGCCTGCCTGCGGTCTCCCCCCCGCTTGGTGATGATATTGATCACTCCTCCCAACGCATATTTTCCATAAATGTTTGACGACCCGGGGATGATCTCGATGCGCTCGATCGATTCCAGAGGAATCAGATCAAAATTCACGACATTTGTATCCGGTTCGTTTACGCGCACACCATCTACGAAGACGACAGTGGATGGGAAAGGCTGCCCGTTGAATCCGCGTAAATCCACTGTAGACTGAAATGGATTGCCGTTTGAATCGTAAAGAATTACCCCGGTTTCGTATTGAATGGCTTCCTGGATAGTCTTCGCACCATTATTGCGGATCTGTTCCGCAGTGATCACAGTGATCTTGTTGGGAAGGTCATACGTGCTTACCTTTTCACTAGGCAGGCGAGTGCTACTGACTATGACTTCTTCCAACTCATACGGTTTCGGCTCTTCGGCATTTACGGCTGGGAAGAAGAAGCCGATTGCGGAGAGACAGAAAAAAATAACACTTGCTGAACGAAACCACTTGGACATGACGACACCTCCCTTTGGCTCGAAGGGCTAGTTCGTGATGGCCGACAAGCGGGTTTCCTGACTTGCGGGTCCTCGTTCCCCTACGCCTTCCCGTGCGCGGGACGTGCACAGTGGCTCATCAGTAGGGTTACTCACCGCTTACAGTGGCGGCACCGTGATGGCTTCGCACCATCTTCCCCTGACTTTGTCGCCCTAGTAGCTGAACCTTCCTCCTTACGATCAGTTGCCCCTGTATCCTGTCGAGCGATCCAACTCGGCCGGTGGATACGTCCCGCCGAGTGGAATCGTTATTCGTTAATCGTGGAATCTCACTACCAACCACCCAACTGCTTCTCGCATCCTCTTTTCACGTTTAACGGTTAACGAATAACGATTAACGTCCCCATGGGACACGTTTAACGATCAACGTTTAACCATTGCACGGCCTTCTAAGGCTTGCGGAAGCGTGACCCGCGGCGTCCCGGCTTCCGGGTGGCGGTCGATGATGACGTCGCAGCCGTACACCGTGCGAATATGCTCAGGCGTCACCACCTGCTCGGGCACGCCGGACTGATAGACCCGCCCTTCGTGCAGCAGCACCAGCCGGTCGCAGTGCTGACTGGCAAGATTCAAATCATGCGACACGACGACGACCGTCACGCCCCGATTCCGGTTGAGGTCCTGGAGCAGGGCATAGATGTCCATCTGGTGGTTGATGTCAAGAAAGGCGGTCGGTTCGTCCAACAGCAAGATGCCGGCCTGCTGGGCCAGGGCCCTCGCAATGATGGACCGCTGCCGCTCCCCGCCCGACAGCTCCCGGAAGGTCCTGGTCGCCACCGGCAGAATGTCCATGGCCTGCATCGCGTGGCGCGCGATCTGAAGATCGGCCTGAGAATCCCACCCCCATCCCTCCTGGTGGGCAAACCGCCCCATGAGGACCAGTTCCGCCACCGTGAACGGGAACAAGACTTGACTCTCCTGTGGCACCACCGCCACATGGCAGGCAATCTGCCGTGGCGACAGGCTCGCCAACTTTTCCCCGTGGAGCCACACGCCTCCCTGATTGGGACGGAGCAGTCCCGCCATCAACTTCAAGAGCGAGGTCTTCCCCGCCCCGTTCGGCCCGATGAGGCCAAGGAATTCCCCCTCGGCCACCTCCAGCGAGAAGTCGCGGAGCACCCACTCCCGGGCGTATCGGAACGAAATGTCGACCAGTTGGTAACACAGGCCCATAGGCGTTACAGCATCTGTGCGCCGCGGTGTCGGATCAGGAGGTAGATGAAAAACGGGCCTCCGCACAACGCCGTGATCACCCCCACCGGCAACTCCGTGGGAGCCAGCAAGCTGCGGGCGACCGTGTCGGCCACCATCAGGAACACGCCGCCGAACAAGGCGGCCGCCGGCAAGAGGAGCCGGTGATCGGCGCCCAGCACCATGCGCATCGCGTGGGGCACGACCATCCCGACAAAGCCGATCAGCCCGCTGACGGCCACCACGGCGCCCGTCACCAAGGCCGTGGTCAGGAAGATCAGGTGCTTCACACGCTCGACTGCCAACCCTAACCCGCGGGCCGTCTCCTCGCCCAGCGCCAACAGATTGAGATTCCGCGCCTGCCCGCACAGCAGCCCGATCCCCACGGCCACCAACACAGCCAGCGCCCCCAGCCCCGCGTAGCCCAACGTGGTCAGGTTCCCCATGAGCCAGAAGAACATCCGGAAGGCGCTCGTCGAGTCGGACACGCTGGTGATGAACAAGATCAGCGCGGAGATGATCGCATTGATAATCACACCCGCCAGCAGGAGCGTGTGGACGGGCACCCGCCCCTCCGTCACGACCACCCGATAAATGGTGACGATCGTGGCGCCGGCACCGAGGAACGCGAACAGGTGGAGCGCCGAGAAACCCGCAACCGCCCAACCGATCCCCATCTGCAGGGCTAGGACGGCGCCCAGGGCGGCCCCGCTGGAGACACCCAGGATGTACGGATCCGCCAGGGGATTTCGTAGCAGGGCCTGGAGCGCCACACCGACGGCCGCCAAGCTGGCCGCCACCAGGAAAGCCAGCAGGACTCTCGGCAGTCGCACTTCCAGCACGATTACGCTCCGGCTGACGCCGACGGCGCCCGTCAGGGTCTCATCATTGCCACCGAGCAGAATGCGGGCCACGTCGGTCAACGGGATCCGCTCGGATCCGAATTGGAGACAGGCCACGCCACCAATCAGCGCGACAGCCACCAGCAACGCGATCACCCGGCTCCAGCGGCTGACCGTCAGCACCGGCAGCGAGAGTGCCCCTGTTTGGATGTCGGCGTGGGACGGCGTCGTCATCGAGCTTTTGCGCCTCCGGTCGTAGGGAACAGGTCAGGATGGAGGTAGCGCGCCATCAACTCCGTCCCGTCGATCACCCGCGGGCCCGGCCGATTGATCAATTCTCCTCTGATCTGATGCAGCCGGTTGTGGGCTACGGCCGAGAGGTTCGGCCACCGGCGCCAGAACTGTTGCTCTGCTTCCGGGATGCCCTCTGTGACCCCGACCGGGAACAGAATGACCTCCGGATCCTGCCGGAGCACCTCCTCCACCGACACCTTGGGATAGGGCGTCTGCGCCCGGCCCACGACGTTCTCCCCGCCCGCGGTTTCAATCATGTGATGGATGAAGCTGCCCTGCGCCACGCTGATGAGGGGGTCAGTGTTCACGACGTAGAACGTGCGGACCCGCCTGACAGACGCGGTCCGGCGCCGGATGTCGGCCAGCCTGTCCCGCAGGCCTTGGACAACCCGCCGCGCCTCCGGTTCCTGCCCCACCATCCGGCCAACGGTGCTGATATGCCCCAGCACGTCCTCCAAGGTCTTGGCGGACAGCACAAACACGGGGATCTTGAGCTGTTCCAGTTTGGCCAAGACGTCTTGGCGAATGGAGTCGGGCCCCACCACGAGATCCGGCTTGAGCCCCAGGATGGCTTCCAGATTGGGAATTGCGGCGCCAACCTTGGGCCTGGTTTTGGCTGGGGGGGGATAATCGCAAAAGGTCGTGACGCCCACCACTTCAGCATCCAGCCCGACGGCGAAGAGTATCTCGGTCACGCTGGGAGCCAGGGAGACCACTCGGCGTGGCGGCTTCGAGAGGTACACCCGCCGGCCCAGATCATCCACAAAGGTCTGGTCGGCGAGGTTGGCCATGAACGGCATCCCGGTCAGGATGCCCCGCTGTCGGCGCTTCATAACTTCCCTAAATAAAAAATCCTCAAGGCCATCGGCTGGACCTTGAGGATTGTTCTGGAGACCGGCACCTCACCTCTCCCAGGCCCACGAGGAGAGGTTAGCCATTGACTCGGGCAGGTCTTCTGGCTCGTGGTTCGTCCTACTACTCACGCCTTCCCGGTGCTGACGTTATACGTCCGCAACCAGTGGCTCATCGTGAGGTTCGTCCCCACTCACAGCGGCGGGACCGCAAGGGATTTGCACCCTTTTCCCTGTGCCCGAGTCTTTGCGTTGTGTGCGCTGAATCTAAAGCGGCCGCCGAACCAAAGTCAAGGGAATTCTGGTAGAATGCAAACCCGGAGACCCGCCTTGGATAACCGCTACGTCATGCTCTCGGCCTTCGGGCAGGACCGTCCCGGCATCGTCGCGACCCTGGCCGAGGGGCTGTACCACCTCAACTGCAACATCGAAGATACCTGCATGACGCGACTGCGGGACGAGTTTGCGATGATGCTGCTGGTGCGCCTGCCGGCTGGTCTTGCTCCGGACCAACTGGCGGATCGGCTCACTCCCAAGACCGGTCCTCTCGGGCTCACGCTGCTCTGCCGTGAAGTCCCCCTGCAGACCGCAACCGATACATCCACGAGACAGGCTCCGAATCTGATGCTCTCGGTCTACGGGGCAGATCGGCCCGGAATCGTGGCGGCAGTCACCCGCGTGGTGGCCGACCACGGCGGCAACATCACGGACCTGAATACCCGGGTGATCGGCTCACCGGACCGTCCAGTCTATGCAATGGTCTTGGAGATCCACATGCCTGGCGGGGCACAGTCTGAAGCATTCCAAGCTGCGCTTGAGCGCCTGAAGCCGACCCTGAGGGTGGACATCACTCTACAGCCCATCGAGAGCGTTCAGCTCTAGTCGTGGCTGTTCGCCCCCTCCGTCTGTACCCAGACCCCATCCTCAAACAGCCGACGATGCCTGTTTGCCTCACAGACCCTGCATTACCCGACCTCGTCCAAGATCTGCTTGACACCCTCGAAGCCG
>VBOK01000088.1 GCA_005877565.1 Nitrospirota bacterium | reverse complement strand
CCTTTCGCTGCTGGTTCGTTATCACTATAAAACGCTAAAACGTTATAGCACTTTAGTATGGCAACTGCAAGTGGTGTGAATGGAACAAATGGCCATCTATTCAGACCTGATGCTGCAACCGCCGATACGCGCGCACGCGTTCCAGAAAATTCTTCAGAGCCTGCGGGTCGTGTAGGCGGCTTTCCTCCTCCACCGGCATGTCGGGAAAATGTTCCATGAAGACGCGCGCGAAAAGACCGACTCCGTCCTGTGTCTCCATCCCCTGCGTGTTGAAGAACGGAACCCGCCTGATGCCGCAACTTGGCGAGGCGCTCTTGAAGACGAAGCCGGAGAGGTTCAAGGCTTCCAGTTCGCGGACCCGCTGCTGTGCGAAGCAGTTCATCGCGTCGGTGTGGTCCACTCCGGAGTTGATTGTGACGAGGCGCGGCGCATTGAGATCGCCGACCAGGCGCATGGGCTCGCGTGGAGTTCCCAGCCCCACTTCCACCTCCGGGCACACCGGCACCCACTCCACGTGCCGGCCCAGGGCCTCGATCAGCACACTGTCGAGTTTGTGACCTCCGTCGTACCGGACGTTGTCGCCGAGCAGACACTGGCTGATCCCAATGCGGATAGGTATGGCCATGTCCGCCAACGTGCCGCAGCGGCATTGGGTGTGTCAAGCGCAGCTCACCACGTCGGACTGAATTTGAGCGGGTGGTGCCGATGTCGCCGGAGGCGAAGGGGTGGCAGCGAGTGGGCGCACGGCCGGAGCGGAGCGACTTGCTTGCCCCCCACCCTGACCCTCCCCCTCGAGGGGGGAGGGATGGGAGGGGGTGCTGCTGGCCGGCAGGACCCCGGCGCCGCAGGTGGCAGGACCCGCCATTTGACACCCTTTCGACCAGCCCCTAGAATGGCCAAATTATGAACGATCGCTTTCTTAGAGCGTGTCGCCGCGAATGGACGGACTGCGTGCCGGTGTGGTTCATGCGGCAGGCCGGGCGCTACATGGAGGAATACCGGGCCGTCCGCGCCAAGCATTCCATCCTTGAGGTGTGCAAGACGCCGGAACTGGCGGCCCAGGTCACGGTGCAGCCGATCGAGCGGTTTCCTTTCGATGCGGCCATCATCTTTGCCGACATCCTGCTCCCGCTCGAGCCGATGGGCCTCCGCATCACATTCGAAGAAGGCGAAGGCCCGGTCATTCACAATCCGATTCGGAGCCGTGCGGATGTGGACGCGCTCCTGCTCATCGAGGGAGAGGAGCTCCGGTTCGTGGCGGAGGCGGTCAGGCTGGCCCGCCGCGCGCTGGATGGACGAGTGCCGCTGATCGGATTCGCCGGCGCGCCGTTCACGCTTGCGAGCTATGCCATCGAAGGGGGCGCCTCGCGCAGTTACGTCGAGACCAAGAGCCTCATGTACCGGGAGCCGGTCGTCTGGCACCGGCTCCTGGATAAGCTGGCGCGCGTGGTGACGGAATATCTGAAGAACCAGATCCGGGCAGGGGCGCAGGCCGTTCAGCTCTTTGACAGTTGGGTCGGCTGCCTGAGCCCCGAGGACTACCGTGAGTACGTGCAGCCCCATGTCAGGCTCATCTTCGACGGGCTCAAGGGCGAGAACGTCCCGCTGATCCACTTCGGCACGGGGACGGCGACCTTGCTGGAGCTGATGCGCGAAGCGGGCGGCACGGTGATCGGCGTGGACTGGCGGGTGCCGCTTGATGAAGCCAAGCGCCGGCTTGGTCCGGCCGTGGCGATTCAGGGCAACCTGGATCCCGTCGTGCTGCTTGCCCCACGGCACGAGATCGAGAGGCGCGTGGAATCCGTGCTCAAGCAGGCGGGCGACGAACCCGGCTTCATCTTCAACCTGGGACACGGCATTCTCCCCACCACGCCGGTCGAGAATGTCCAGGCGGCCGTGGAGCTGGTCCATAAGCTGAGTCAACGATAGCCTCACGTGTCAGTCCCACCAATCGGTATCCTGCTCATGGCCATGGGCGGCCCGGACTCCCTCGAGGCCGTGGGCCCATACCTCAACGACGTCCGGGGCGGCCGTCCCACCCCGCCGGAGCTGGTCCAGGAGATCACGGAGCGGTACCGGGCGACAGGCGGCAAGTCCCCGGCGCTGGCGATCACGAGAGAAGTCGCCCGCAGGCTGGAGGCTCGTCTGAATGCCACCGGCTCCGCCCGCTTCAGCGTCTACGTGGGGCTCCGGCACTGGCATCCGTATATCCGGGAGACCTATCAGGAGATCGTCAAGGACGGCGTCCGGCGGGTGGTTGGCGTGTGCATGGCGCCCCAGAACTCCCAACTGAGCGTCGGCGCCTACGTCCGGAAAGTGTCGGAAGCTCAAACCGAATCGGGTATCGCTGTGCGCTTTTCCTATGTGCCGAACTGGCACACCCACCCGGCGCTGATCCGCGGCATCGTCGCCAATATTCACGAAGCCTTCCAGAAATTTCCTCCCGAGGCGCGGGAACGCGTGGCGCTGATCTTCACGGCGCACAGCCTGCCCGAACGGATTCTCGCGGCCGGTGATCCCTACACTGGACAAGTCCGGCAGACCGTCGAGGCCGTGCTGGCCGCGCTGGGCCCGTTGCCTTCGGGCGCGACCTGGCGGTTTGCCTATCAGAGCCAGGGCCGGTCGGAAGAACAGTGGCTGGGCCCGACCGTCGAAGCCACGCTGGATGAGCTGCATGACCTCGGGTTCCGGTACGTCCTGATGGCTCCCATCGGCTTCGTGTCGGACCACCTGGAAGTCCTCTACGACATCGACATCGAGTTCAAGAAGCGGGCGTGCGAGAAAGGCATGCGGCTGGAACGCATTGCCATGCTCAACGCCACCCCGCCGCTCATCGAGGCGTTGCAGGATATCGTGACGACCCACCTCCGCGAAACCGGCCTCTGACCATCGCCATCGGAGATGCCGACCGTCTCGCGCACAGTGCTGGTCGTCGGAGGCGGAATTGCCGGCCTGAGCGCCGCGTACGGCCTGGCTGAAAGCGCCGCATCGCGCGACAGCCCCACACAGTGCACGCTGGTCGAGGCCGCGCCGCGCCTGGGCGGCAAGATCCTCACCGAGCAGGTCGGCGGCTTCGTCATCGAGGGCGGGCCCGATTCCTTTCTGTCGCAGAAGCCATGGGGCGTCGAACTGTGCCGGCGGCTCGGTCTGGCCGATCGGGTGATCGGCACGAACCCGGATCGACGTAAGACCTATGTGTATTCGAAGGGGCGTCTGGAGGAACTCCCGGAAGGGTTGGCGCTGGGCGTGCCGACGAGGCTGGGGCCGTTCCTTGGGAGCGGATTGCTGTCCTGGAAGGGCAAGCTGCGCCTGGGCGCCGAGCTGCTGATCCCGCGCCGGAGGGAGCGCGGGGATGAATCCCTGAGCTCGTTCTTCCGACGGCGCCTGGGGGACGAGGCGCTGGAGCGCATCATTGAGCCGTTGATGACCGGCATCTACGCCGGAGATGCGGACAGCCTGAGCATCCAGGCGACCTTCCCGCGCTTTCCCGAGATGGAGCGCCAGGCCGGCAGCATCGTCCGTGCGCTGCTGGGCTCATGGCGGCGGCAGGGACAGATTTCACGGGGACAGATTTCAAATCTGTCCCCTAGCTCCTTCGTGACGCTTCAGGGCGGACTGTCCGAGATGGTCCAGGCCTTGACCGCCCGGCTTGGCCACCTGCGTGTGCTGACGGGGCACAGGGGCCGTGCCGTCCGCGCGAGCGGGGCGCCGGGCGGGTACGAGGTCGTGATCGAAGGTACGGAGCCACTGGCGGTCGATGCGCTGATCGTGGCGACGCCTGCCTACGACGCCGCTCTCCTGCTCGAGTCGCTCGACGGTAAGTTGGCCGCCCTGCTCCGCGGCATTCCCTATGCGTCCACCGCAACGATCTCCCTGGGTTTCCGCCGGCAGGACTTCTCGCACCGCTTGGACGGCTACGGGTTCGTCGTCCCGCGGATCGAGGGACGCGCGCTGCTGGCGGTGACCTGGACGTCGTCGAAGTGGAGCCATCGGGCGCCGGATGACGCGGTGCTGCTTCGGGCCTACGTCGGTGGAGCGGGGCGCGAAGCGGTGTTAGAGCAGTCCGACGGTGGGTTGGTGAGTCTGGTGCGGGCGGAGCTCCGGGCTGTGATGGGCGTCACCGAAGTGCCGGTCTTGGCGAGGGTCTATCGCTGGCCTCGCGCGATGCCGCAATATCTCGTGGGACATCTGGAGAGGCTGGCCGCGATCGACGAGCGGCTCGCGCGGTGGCCGGGCCTCTTCCTGACGGGCGCGGGATACCGGGGCGTAGGTATTCCGGACTGCATCCGTGACGGCCTGGACACGGCGGAATGCGTGCGCGCCTATTTTGACAAGGGCGCATCGCGGGCCGTATAGTACGTGTTCGTCGAGGTTGATTAGTAGCAGTGGCCGACAAGACTGAGCAAACCACCCACAAATACGACGTCACGGTCAGGAACGGCCCGTTCCGTGAGCCGGACGCGCCGGCGCTCTCCTATGACTACTACATCAATCGGAAGGGGTGGCTGATCCCGCGGGCGATGCGGGTCTGGGTGGACATCAAAGGGGAGTTGGAGCTCTTCCAGCATCAGATCCTGGGCGTATCCGGCGGCTCGCCTGGCCAGCAGCTCAAGCTCACCCAGTTTTTGACCCGGAAGATCGCCGATCAGAAGGCGCAGTTCATCCTGGAAGAGGGCCGAATGGAAAAGTCCTCTGAGGTCCTGGTCAAGGGATTCACGGAGACCGACGCGCACCTCTTCCCCAGGCTTGAAGCCTGGATGCGGGCAGTCAAAGACCAAGTCAGGGCGGAGATCAGAACCCAGATCGGATTGTAGACGGGATCGATCCCTAGTAACCGCCGAGGCGCCCGCGATTGCCGAACGCGCCGGGCGCTTGCTCCGAGGCGGTCTCTTTCTTCTTCTTCGTGTCCTTCTGTGGCTCGCCGTAGGGCCGGAGCACAGGGGAATCCCAGATCACCGCGTTGCCCGGGGCCAGATCGGCCGCCTGCAGCAGGTGCGTGCGCGCCTCTTCTTTCTGGCCCAAATACCAGAGCGTGTTTCCCAGGTTGTAGTGCGCCTCCGCGCACTTCGGCCCCTCGGAGACGGCCAAGAGGAATTCGGCTTTTGCCTCTTCAAGCTGGCGATCTTTGTAGTGGCCGATACCGGCCTGGTTGTATTTGACCACCGAGGCAGGCTGGCAGCCGTTCGCGGGCAGAGGGGGTCTGAGTGCAGATGGCGGATTCAACAGGGAACAGCCCGACATCGCGACGGCGAGGAACGTGGCCAAGGCGCAGGCTGTACGCATGGAGGCGATGGTAGCCGCTTTGGACAAGACTTTCAAGAAAAGGACAGTTTGCCGGTCCGCCCCCGTGGCGATACAATAGGCGCGACATGCCCACGCCCGAGCAAGCCCTCCAGCATCAGGAGTTCGTGAAAGCGCTCCAGCACGAAACGATTCCGTGCGGTCGGTCGGGGTGCCCGGGCCCGGTCCAGGCGACGGACCTCTCCCAGGTGCACGATCGGGTCAAGACGTTCCAATTCACGTGCGAGCGGTGCGGGTGGCAGGATCGTGTCGCCGGACGGGAAGAGCTCTCGCCGCCGTGGGACGAAGCGTCGCTGCAGGAGATAGCCTATGAACATCTGATGCACCTGCCGGCGTTCTGCCCGTTCGATCACACGCCAATCGTGTTCATCTCGTTGCCCAATCCCCGTCGCAAGGCTCGGTACCGGCTGTCATGCTTTTATTGCGGCCGGCAGGCCGAGATGGATTGGCCGCCTCCGGAGAGGCTATCGTCCTCCCTGGCGGTGATCATGACGAAACCGCCCGTGTAGTTCTTCGCCCGCAACGTCCGCAGCACCTCAATCCCCTTCAAGCCAGGCAGGTCCACGTCCATCACAACGAGTTGCGGCCTTACCTGGCCCACCAACTCCAAGACGGAAGGGCCATCCTTGGCCACGTGCACCTGATAGCCCCGCTGGGACAAGAACCTTGAGAGATGCTCGCTGGTCTGCGGTTTGTTATCCACCAGCAGGATCGTGACCGCTTCCAGCATTCCGAAGGGGGCGCCCGTCTTCTCCCCGGGCGGCTTCGGCGCATGTGCGGCCGTCGCCGGCCGAATAAGTCCGCGCTGCAACGATGCCATAATGGTGTCCAAGGAGAGCGACTTGCTAAGAAAGTCCGTTACCCCGAGCCGCCTAGCCTGCAGCTCCATGGCATCCGATCCCCACGCCGTCAGGATCATCACGGCCGCCTTGGTGTCGATCGCGCGGATTTGCTTCAAGACTTCCAGTCCGTCCATTTCAGGCATGCGGAGGTCCAGCATCGTGAACTGAGGCCGGTGCCGTTTAAATACTTCGATGGCCTGGCGTCCGTCGTTTGCAGTCAGGACTTCGTGGCCGTGACTTTTCAACAAGGTCTTCAACAGCTCGCAGAACACCGCCTCATCATCTACGACTAGGATCTTCGCCATAGGTCCCTCAACGGAGTGCCGATCTGGAAGACTTCAGGAGGGAAGCCCTCGATCGCGGAATGTATTGGAGGCGGTGGACCGAAACCATGGCGAATTAACCCAGGCATCTATCTTTTGAAATCAAGGGGTTTACGGCCCAGCCTAACATAGGCTCTGGGTAGGTTTAAAGGGGGCAGTACAGCATGCGTAGCCTACCTTACTCGCTGGCCTGGTTTATAGGGGTAGGTCATATTCTCTGCCTCGTTCGGGTATTTTCCACCCTTGCGACTCATGGTTCTCCTGATTGGCAATTGACCCAGCCCATGTAACCCTGGAGGTAGGTTCACAGACGGGGAACTACCGGTATGTTTTGCCAACGATGCCACGGACTGATGGTCGTGGATCACTTCATTGATATGCAGGACGGTGGGGAGCATCACTGGCTCCGCGCCTGGCGATGCGTGAACTGTGGAGAAGTGGTGGAACCAGGAATCATCCGTCACCGTCTTGGCCAGAGAGCGCTTTTTGCCGATCTGGTGAAACGAGGCGTCAGGACATCCGGCAAGAAGTACGAAGTCGTCCCACTTGGTGTTTGAAGGGATGCGTGCAGGCGCCGATGATGTGGCTTTCAGCACTGTTGCTTGCCGGAACCCTGTCAGGGACTCCAGCCATGCCAGTCCAGAGCAGCATGCCTCAGGCCTGCTTCGTCTTCGGCGAGGTCTTCTGGTCCACCACGCAGATCAGTGCCATGCTCTCGTCGAACTGCGCCATTCGCATCGAACGAAAGGAGCGCCGGATCATCATGACGGGGCCGAACAAGATCATCGAGGTCCTGATCCCGGAAGATCCCGGCTTGCACGAGTTCATCTACCGTTGGGGCCAGCGCAACGTGCACTTCGACGATAATTCGGTGGAGATCGTGAGAATCTCCGGCGGCGCGTAGCTGAGACTAGGGGAGACCCTCATGGACCAGAGTCACACGGGTCGTCAGAACGTGCACTCCTTTAAACGGTGGTTCCTGAGACGCAAGGTCTCGCTCCCTTGTTGGGTGAGTTGGCAGGATCGTCAGGTTCGGGGGAAGACCGTTGATGTGTCTTACGCCGGTGTTGGCGTCTTGCTGTCGGAAGCTATCGATGTGAATGTCGAGGCCCTGGTCCAGGTTCCCGAAGGAATCCAGCTACGGGCCCGGCTGGTTTACCTTCATCAAGAAAATAGTGAGCGGTGCCTCGTCGGCTGCAAGATCGAACTCATCGAGCGGGGGGAGCAGCAATGGTCGAACCTGTGCTATGTGCCCCGTTGGTAATCATGTGTGCCCGCAAACAGGAATTCATAGTTTTATCGGCGAGTCCAGGCCCCTGAAATGGCTGAGGTCCCTGCAATGGCGGAAAAGCAACGCTTCAAACGGTTGTATCCGCGGCGTCAGCTCCATACGCCCTGTCAGGTGTGTTGCCTGAACCGCCTGATCACGGGGGAGATCGTCGATGTGTCGTACGACGGCGTGGGCATTGTGCTGCATCAGGCCGTCGAATTGACTGAAGCGGCCTCCGTCGAGCTTCCAGAGAGAATCAGGTTGCGGGTTCGGCCGGTGTACACCCAGCCGATTTACACTCGGGGGGGGAGGGCACAGTACCGCGTCGGATACAAGATCCAGCTCATCGAAAAGGGGCAGCGGGCCTGGACCAACCTGTGCCATGTGGTCCATTGGTAGTTGGAAAGGCTCTACTCGGCAAGGACGATTCCGTTCCGCGACTGCGTGGCGATTTGCTTCGCTTGGCTCGCCTTCAGGAGCACGGCGTCGTATGTCGCCCCATGTTTGGGCCAGAGCGCGACTCCCCCGGAAATGGTGAGTGTCTCGGTCTTGTCGCCTACCTGAAACTGCCGCGACGCGATGCGTAAGCGGACCTTCTCAGCGAACGCAACGGCTTCGGCCTCGTCGTGATTCGGAAGGATCAGCACGAACTCATCTCGCCCCTGCTGATACCCCTTACCGCGCTGATCGACAAGGCCAGTCAAGAGGTGCAGCACGTCTGGCAGGATCGTCTTGTCTACGACGGTCTCGGTGTATCGCGTATTCAAGTCCTTGAAGTCGTCAATGTCGAGATACAGGATGGCGATTGACGCCTCTCCTGAATTGAGTCGGCTCTTCCACTCGTCAAAATCCAGCTCAGCCTGCTTCGGACTGAACAAGATGCCAAACTGCTGATCCCGTTCGTTGGCTACCGCGCCAGGGGCTTTCTGCGCTCGCTGCCGGAGCCCCTCGACATAGAGGTTGATCTCAGCATGCGCTTTCTGTAGGGCCTGCGCACGTGCTACGAGAAGAGCGGCGCGGAACTGGTGGTCAAAGAGCGCCTGTCCCCCCATCTGCGCGTAGAACCCAGGCAATTCCCACAGACTTCCCGGAACGTAGTGTTCCATGAACGATTTCAAGTCCTGTGCTAGGGTGTCTGAGTATGCGGTTTCAACTGTCGTCATAACACGTTGCAGGACGCTCCACACCACGTCGGCACGTTCCTCGACCTGCTCAACGCAAATCGTGTGGATCGCAGCGACGGCAGCGTCGCTATGAAAGAGACCTCGCATGTCGAGTTCGACGCTTTTGCGGGTGACTACTCCTATGGCCTGCGGTGTGATCGCTGGCCAGTCTAGCCGACTACGCCTGTGGGGGCAAGGCCGGGGTGTGGCCCAGCCTTACATAGGCTCCGGGTCGGGTTAAAGGGGGCGGGTCAACCCCGCCTTTCGTATGGTTAAACCTACATAATAGGAATTGCGCCTTTAATCATTTTCGGCTTGACTGGAAAAGGCGCCTCGTCCCTTTTCTTGTTCTTACTCTTAACCGTGAAGTTCGGTGTGGATTTTGGCCAGTACATTCCGATTCCCGAATAATTATGACTAGGTTTATTTACAATTCAATTCTTATTCTGGTTTCAACGGTATTGTTTGTCATTGTGCTCGCGAGCGAAACGAATACGTTAGCCAGTGATCGGTACGTCTATACGCTTTCGAGTTCACGACTCATTGACAAGTATGTCTATCTGATACGGAGTTCAAGTCCTTGTGGGAACCCGAAAGTGTCATATACGGAGGCTTATGCGATTGCCGAAGCCGTGAACGCCGCGGTGGAAGAGAACCCGGACCTCAATGGGTTCGTGATCCTCTGCTTGATGAAGACAGAATCGGACTATGACAGGAAGGCTATCTCCCATAAGGGCTATTCTGGATTGATGCAGACACCGGGGATGTCCGGATACATTGACCTCGATGTCAGGTGGGGAGTTCGCATCCTGAAAGAGAAATTAGAACTCGCCAATTACGACCTTAAAAAGGCGATTGCCTTGTATAAGGGCGGTAACAACCGACTGGCTCGAAAGCAAGCCGAGGAGTTTATGCGGCGTTGGAGAAAGGTGTCTCGGGAGATGATCTAATTTGATTGTCAAGATGGAGGATTTCCGATGGGGCTTCCGCATTGCCCCAACTGTAGAAAAAACCTTGTTCATCAGTCTCGACGCGAGGGCCTGAGCGAGGCTCTTTGGGGCCTCCTCTGCATCTATCCCTTTCGCTGCCAGCTCTGCACGCACCGATTTCTCGCCTTTCAATGGGGGTGGCGCCGCCTCATCAGCTACGATGACCTTCGAGAGTATGTACGGTTTCCGGTTCGGTTCCAACTGACCTTTTCCGGTCAGCAGGTGTCGGGGGTGGGAACCGTGGTCAACCTGTCTCGACAAGGCTGTGCGATAGAAACGAACACCCCGATCCCTCCCGGTGAGCTTTTTTGCCTCAGGATCTATGAGCCTGACGGTCACCCGCTGTTTGAGATTGAAGCCGCAGCGGTCCTGTATCTTGTGGACCGGAAGTATGAAAGGGTGGTTGGGGTTGAGTTTGTCGGCATCCAAGAGAGAGAAATGCAACGGCTTGTGGGGATTATAGAGGACCTCTGCACTGGAACCCAGCGCAACCGCTCGATGTCGCGCCGGACTGCTACCGGAATCTGAACTCATTGTTTTTTGGTGGCGGTGGAGGGTATCGAACCCCCGGCCCGCGGCTTATGAGTCCGCTGCTCTACCAACTGAGCTACACCGCCACCCCGAGCTTGCGGCTCATTATCCCACAAAAGCTGTGCTTACCAGCTTTTGGCGCCCACTTGGCCTGCGTCGTCTCCGATAAAAGGGCGCAAGCGCTCTTCCAGGTCCAGCGCTTCCGCTTCCGGCGCAGGCGCAGCTTCCTGGGCGGCCGGGGCGGCCTCCTTGCGGGGAAACGCCGAGCGGGTCTTCACCCGGACCACTACCTCGTCGAGGGAGCGTCCAACTATGCCCGATTCTTGCTGGGCGGCTCGCACCACGGTCAGGCAGTTGAGGCATTGGACTGTCCGTGGCCACATCTTGACTTCCTCGTCTTCGCCCAGTTCGTAGATCGCCAGGCTGCGAAGCTTGGCCGTCAGGCCCTTGGTCCCGCCTTCCGGGTGCTCGCAGGGTTTGGGAGTGATGGGCGCGATCGGGTCGGCCGCCAGCGCGAGGATGGTCTGGGTCCACAGGTCGCCGGCCAGGTCCACGGGTTTGCTGCCGATCCCTTCGTTCTTGCTTCCTCCCGCCAACCGGGGGCCAAGACCGGCGTTGACCGCTGCGGCGAAGCTGGCGGCGTCGAGGCCGGACTTCAGAGTCGAGGCCAGCGCGTTCACGTACGCCTGGACGGCCTTCACGCGTCGATTCGTGATGGGACCGACGGCAATGCACCAGATCTCGGCGAGAAACTCATCGGAGAGGGAAGACAGTATGCTGGCCTGGCGTTCCAGCAAAACCAGGTTGAGGCGCTTCTTAAAGCGGTCGCGCTGCCGGAGGCGGGCCTGGTACTCCAGACTCAGACGCTCCCGAACGTAGTCCGCTTCTTCGATCTCCCCCTTGTCGGCTCTGGCGGCCAGCTTTTTCAGGGCGTATGTGAGCGGCGAGAGCTTGGCTTGCGCGCGCAGGTCTTCGAGCGACTCCGGACCGATCTCGCATTCGGAGGCGAGCAACTGCTCCGTCGCCGTGATCTCCAGTTGCAGGCCTGCCAGGCAGTCCGTGAGGAAATCGGCCAGGAGATTCAAGCGGGTGAGCTGCGAGCGGAGCTGGGTTTGGAACTGCTGGACTTTGGTCTCGACCGCGACGATCCAGTCCTTGGGGAGCCCGCTGATCTTGTCGTGGGCCACCTGCGACCTGCCGCCTTGCTTCAAGCCGGCCCTCATGTTCGGCTCGGACCGCTCGCGGGCCATGAAGACGATGTCTTCGGGTGTCGGGTCCAGGTAGGGCAGCAGGAGGAGGCGGACCATGACCCGTTGGACCGGCTGCAGCGCCGCAATGGCCGTCTCGATCTGGGCCCGCGTGAGCGTCGTCTGGGGGGGAGCGGTGGTAGTCATGGTTGGCCCAGTTTTTCGAGTTCCTTGGCGATGAAGGTGGATAAGTCGTCGATGGTGCCGGTCGCGTAGATTGAGCTCGGAATGTCCACGCAGATCAGATTGTCGGGGTTGACCCCCTGTTCTCTGGCGTAGTCGGGATTCACGTAATATTTAAACGAGCCGTCCGGACGCCTCAGGATATACAACGGCGTTGTTTCCATCGTGAGCACTCCACCACTATAACACGATGACTGTTGGATAACACACGCCTGTTCGCAGTGTCAATAAACGGAAGTCGCACCGCGTAGCGGCCTCGCCTCCCGGCCGGATCAGCGAGATTGTGGAGGGGATATGGTCTTAGGCGCAGGCTTTGACTAATTTTTTGACTTCGCTGTCTTCTATCAATGCCGCGTGCAATCGTTGAGTAGCGCCGGCCGATTGGTAGAGCAGATCCCCTTTGCCGAGCAAGGTTTCGGCGCCGCTCTGATCGAGAATAACTCGTGAGTCGGTCCCACTCTGGACGCGGAAGGCGACGCGGGTGGGGAAGTTCGCCTTAATTAAGCCAGTGACCACATCCACGGAAGGACGCTGGGTGGCGATGACCAGGTGAATCCCGGCGGCCCGAGCTTTCTGGGCCAGGCGAGTGATTAATTCCTCGGCCTCCTTGCCAAGCATAAAGACCATGTCGGCAAATTCATCAATAAGAAAAACAACATAGGGTAAAGCCTGCCATTTACCGTTGAATTTTACAAATTCACTGCGGCGGCGTTTGCGGATCGTCTCATTAAACTCTTCAATATTTCGAGTCTCGAGGGCGAGCATCGATTCGTAGCGTATTTCCATCTCCTCCACCATGCGGTTCAGCAAGTTTTTGGCATCGGTTTTAATATCGCTGATCACCGGGCAGGCAAGGTGGGGCAATTTTTTGTACGCCGCCAATTCGACCATCTTGGGGTCGATAAAAACGAAGCGCATCTCCTTGGCGGTATTCTTGCAGACGAGCCCGGCGATAAGGTTATTGATAAAAACGCTTTTGCCGGACCCAGTGGTGCCGGCAATCAAGAGGTGCGGCATTTGTACCAGATCTTCAACCACGGGTTCACCAAAGGTGTCGACTCCAAGGGCCACCGGCAGGATCACTTCTGATGAACGGAACTTGGTGTTCTTGAGCACATCGCCCAAACGGATGACTCTCCGTTGCTCACTGGGGATTTCAATACCGACGGTGTTCTTACCGGGCAGCGCCGGAATCACCCGCACACTTTGAGTCCGCAACATGCGGGCAATGTCGTTTGCAATGCCAACAATTTTTGCAGCTTTCGTTCCTGCGGCTGGTTCATATTCCAGCGTTGTGACTACGGGGCCCACCGTAATGTTGGTGATCTTGCCTTCGACCTTGAATTCATGGAGTTGAGTTTCGAGCTGCTTAACCAGGGCGCTGAAGTCAGCATTTTTTGTGGAGTTCGCCTTGCTCGTTTGAAAAATGTCGACATCAGGTTTTGCATGTTTGGGGACTGCGGAGGTGAGGTCAACCTCGATTCCTATCTCACTTTCTGCATCCTGATCTCCAGTCATCGGTTGTGTGGCACGCTGACCATCTTCTCCATTAGTCTGAGATGTGGGCAGCGAGGCGATCGGCTTCTTCCCTTTTTTGCCTACTGGGTCACTGATGAGGCGTTGCAGCAGAAAGAGCAGGTATTCAACAAATCTTGCGGTATTGGAAACCGTCAAGTTCCCCGTAACGACCAGGCCGGCCACGGCCGCAAAAATTAAACCGATGACGGCGCCACCGTAACCGACACTGTTGAGAAATGTGTTACCAAGCGTTGTGCCGATCGCGCCGCCAAAACCATTGGACAGATGCGTGCCTTGAGGATTTGGCTCGTCAATATGAATGAGTCCGCAACAAACCACTACGATGAGGGCAAAGCCGACAAAACGTTTGGTCTTGGGCCAGCGGACAAAGCCGAGCGCCATCATTCCGCCCCAGAAGAAAAGTACCGATGCGATAAGCAAGCTCACAAGGCCGAATGTGCTAAGCAAAAAATCACCCAGCCAGGCACCCGCGGGTCCGACCATATTTTCATAGTTTTCATTAATAGCAGGGAGCTTGATCGAGTCCGTAGGGTCGTAGGTAATAAGTGCTAAGCCGGAAAAAATACCCGAGGCAAGGATTGCAAAACCGAGTAGCTCAAAGAATGTACTTGCCTCGGGTAGGAGCGCCTTGGATTTCTCAATTAACATCCGGAACATGGATATTGTCAATCTCGCTTCAATCCTTGCAGGTGAGAGTTGTTGGAGTGGCGGTGCGAGGCATGTGCGCAGGCTACCAAAGGAGGGGGGAGCGGTCAACAGCAAAGTCGAATGTCCCACTCCTGCCCAAGACAGCCTGAGTCGTCATCGTCTGAGTTGGCAGAGAACGTCCTCCGGTGGCATGACGACGACACGGGTGACAGTCTTGATCTTAGTCTGATCTCACTGTGGTAGAGTGGGTAGTGGGTTATGGTCATCCCACCGTTCACTCCCTGTCCCGCCACCGGAGACGCGTTCATCGGTCGCCGAGGGCTCGTCAGGAACCTGCGTGGGCGAATCGCGCGAGGCGAGTCCCTGGCGGTGATCGGAGGGCCGAAACTGGGCAAGACCTCGCTGGTTCGAACCGCGTTGAAAGGGCTGACGGACCACACGGTGCTCGAGATAGATGTTGGCGCCGACCCTTCTCCCCGGATCGACGTGGTGCCCGGCTCGATCGTCGTCCTGGATAATCTGGATAGCGTCGCCGACTCGGCGATCGAGTCGCTGCTCGCGCGGGTGTCGGCGGCCAAACCGGCCAGCATCGTCGTGACCGGCGGGCGCCGATTGCGAACCATGCTCGGCCGCTCCGGAACATTGGCCGGCGTGCCCTTCCGAGTGGTCCCGCTGTCGGTCCTTCTCGATGGGGAGACGCGACGGCTGATCGGCCGGGACACGAGTCCTGGCTTGGCCGCGTGGACCGGGAACCATCCCTACCTGACCAAGTTGCTTCTCCATTATATGGACTGGGGAGGTGACGAGAAGCACCGAACCCTGGAGCGCGCCGTTGCGATGGGGCGGTGTCAGTGGGAACCCTTTGTTCGGCGCCTGGCGGCCGAGAGCGGCGAGGGCCCCGAGCGGCGGCTGCTGTGTTACCTGATCGAGCGCGGTAAACCGGTGAATCCCACCCTGGCCCAGTCCGACACCGGCATACGAGACATGAAGGCGGTCGCGGACACGCTCGCCTACCTGGGTGTCATCAGCCGCTGGATTCGGAACGAGGAGGCGACGCTCTTCGCCGGGTGTCGGCTGCTCAACGACTTCATCACGGCTGAAGGCAAGAACTCATGCCCGACCCCCTGGACCTGATGACTAAACACATGAGTCAGGTGGTAGAGCTTCGGGTCAGCTACCGGTATGTGAAAGAGCACCCCTGGGTGGTGCAGGCCATCACAGGATTTCTGTCAGCCTATTTCATGGAAAAACCGGAATTTCGCGTGCAACAGAATTTTGTAGAATTAGAATCCGGCATGCACGTGTGGGTGTGCGACGTTCCCCCCAACATGAAGGTGCGCTCTCTCTTGAAGCGACTGCAAGCGGATATTCCTCCCTGCCACTACAAAC
>VBOK01000260.1 GCA_005877565.1 Nitrospirota bacterium | reverse complement strand
GCCATAGCGAGTTTGCCGTACTCATTGCAGCTGGCGCACGGCTGGACGCAACTCGCCCTTGCGGTGAACACTGCTGCTGTATTACTGCTCGCACCGCTGATTTATTTCATGTCGATGAGATACGGTGGCGTCGGCGCCGCGCTTGTATGGGTGATTTTCAATGCCCTCTTTGCTTTCGTCGTCGTGTATCTGATGCACCGGCGACTGCTAAAAGGGGAGCTTTGGCGCTGGTACCATCTGGACGTCGGCCGACCGCTGATTGCTGCGGCGAGTATCGGAGGCCTCTGGAATTTCCTAATCCCCACTTTCGAATCCGGATGGTTGAGTCTGTCAAGTCTGGTGCTGGCATCGATCGCAATGTTCGCGGCTGCTATCATCGCGGCGCCTGAGATTCGATCATTGACAATACGGTGGCTTGCAGAACCGCCCGCCGAAAAACCATGAACCACGCCGAGATTCTGGTCTTCACGCCGACTTACAACGAGTCCAATAACATTCGCTCGCTCATCGAGCAGATATTCGAGCTTGGCTTGCCGGTCGACGTTCTTGTAGTCGACGACAATTCGCCCGACGGTACCGGCGACATCGTATCGGGGATGATGCCGAGCCACCCGAATCTGAAATTGTTAAAACGAGCACGCAAGGAAGGCATTGGAAGCGCCCATCTTTCGGCTCTTCGGCACGCCAAGTCCGAAGCTTATAGCGTGTTCATCAGCCTGGATGCAGATTTTTCCCACAAACCCCAGGACATTCCAAGACTGCTCGAGCTCAAGGACACCCACGATGTCGTTGTGGGATCGAGGTTCCAGCGCGAAAGCAGCTTGCGGGAATGGAATCTGTTTCGGCGATTTCTGACCCATTTGGGGCATTTCTTGACCAAGGCGCTGCTGCAGCTGCCATACGATGCCAGCGGCGGGTTTCGCCTTTACCGTCTGGATCGCATTCCAATCACATTGATTGACCGTATCGAGAGTCGTGACTACGAGTTTTTTTTCGAAAGCCTCGCCCTCTTGCACATGACTGGAATCAAAATCGGAGAATTGCCGGTCGATTTGCCGGCACGTACCTACGGCCATTCCAAGATGAGGCCGAACCACATGGTGCGCGGGCTGTTGCGCCTTTTTCGGCTCGCATGGAAGCTGGCGATGACCCGCCATCGATCGAGGGGAAATAGCAAGACCAAAGAGGACCCGGATCCCGAAATCATGCGCGAGATGTGGGACAAGTACTGGGATGGTCGGAAACAAGAGGTCGAAAAGTCCACCTATGACATCATCGCCAGTTTCTATCGAAACTACTTGATAAGACCCACTCTTAATCACTTCATAAGGAGAACCTTTTCCCCTCACGCAGAACTTGTTCACGCGGGTTGCGGCGGCGGCGAAGTCGATGCAGACGTCGTACGCTACGCAAAGGTGACCGCTGTCGACATCTCGCCCAACGCGGTCGCCAAGTATCTAGCCAGTCACGGTGCGCAAGCCGAATGTCTGGTTATGGACATTTTCCATCTGTCACGTCTTGGGCGCCGATTCGACGGACTCTACAACCTTGGCGTCATGGAACATTTTGAACAGGACCAAATACGGCAAATCCTTGCCGAGTTCAATAGAACGCTCAAACCTGGCGGGCGCTTGCTGCTTTTCTGGCCCCCCGTCTACGGACTATCGGTTATTGCCCTGAAGATAATTCACTTCGTTCTAAATCAGATACTGCGCCGCAATGTCCAGCTTCACCCGCCAGAACCAAGCAAGGTACGGTCTCGAAGCCAGATTCAAAAACTCCTGGGCGAATCCGATTTCGATCTGGAATCTTTTTCTTTCGGTGTCAGGGATGCCTTTACGTATGCGGTTATTGTCGCGACGAAGCGACCATGAGAAAGAATAGGAACGATGTTGACAGTAACTAGGCGAATGCTATCCGAAGATTGGAAGTATTAGATCGCCCCTACGCTGGATAGAACGGGATTTGAAATTGTCGCTGCAACGGTTGTCACACTTGAGCGTAGTTCAGGTCGGTAATCTCCTCCAGTACCCTTTCCACCTTGCCTCCCGGCAGGTATCGTTCCTTCAGATACATCAGGGCTATCCATATCGGCGTACGCTTCGTACCGTCGGATATCACTAGCCTTGCATGCGATCCGCGGATATTCACCTCCTGCATGTCGTATTCCAGAGTCGCGGCAGCGAGCAGTTTCGATATTTGCTCGCCCTGTAGCCGCTGCCGGTGCGATGCGCTGACATGGATCCCGATGCGAGTTTTATCGGCCCAGAGCCATTCAAACATGTAGAAACTATACGCAGGACTGTTCTGCGGAAAATGGTCATCGCCCTGGATGGAATGCTTGTCCGTGATGTAGAAGACAGATGTCTGGTTCGCGCCCTCGATCCTGGACAGCTTGTACAGCCACGAACGATCCTTTGCCGCGACCGCGATGTAATAGAGATACACCAGATTCAGGTGAACCATATTCACGGCAAGCATGGAAACGAGAACCGGGAGCACGACCTTCGCGGGCAACAACAGGCTGGCCGCACCCAAGATCATCAACGATACGGGAAGGTGAAACAATAGGTGATGCTTTGTGTTCCAGCCTTCAGGAGAGAAATTTCGCCCGACAAGAATGTAAGGGAGCGCTGCCAAGGCACACAACACGGCTCCGGCAACCACTAAATTGATCGCGACTGGTCGGGAGATGGCCAGCGGGAAGGAAACCAGGCTAGATTGGACGTAAAACGCCAGAACCAATGCCCCGACCGGGATCCACAGAAAATGTTTTTCTATTGCGGATCGAATCGGAGCGGTGATGGCAGATTC
>VBOK01000087.1 GCA_005877565.1 Nitrospirota bacterium | reverse complement strand
TCACCACGGTGATCGGCAAGAGCGGCGGCGGCAAGAGTGTGTTGCTCAAGCACATGATCGGGCTGCTGAAGCCGGATCGCGGCCAGGTGCTGGTGGACGAGATCGATATCGCCAGGCTGGGCTCGCGCGAGCTCAACGAGGTGCGGAAGAAATTTGCGATGCTGTTCCAGAGCGCGGCGCTGTTCGACTCGCTCAACGTTTTTGAAAACGTGGCCTTTCCCTTGCGGGAGAAGACGATAATGAAAGAAGCGGAGATCGAGCGGAAGGTCCTTGAGATGCTGGAGGCGGTCGGACTCACGGGCATGGGGCACAAGTTCCCCGCGGAACTCAGCGGCGGCATGCGGAAGCGGGCTGGGTTGGCCCGCGCGCTCGTCATGGGGCCGGAGATCATCCTGTTCGACGAGCCCACCACCGGACTGGATCCCCTCCTGGCGCGGACCATCCATGATCTGATCGTCGAGACTCAGCGGAAGTTCGGGTTCACGGCCGTCATGGTGAGCCACGAGATCCCCGAAATCTTCGGTATCTCGGATTACGTCGCGATGCTGTTGGACGGGGTGATCGTCGAGATGGCGCCGT
The DNA here is from genome assembly GCA_005877565.1 of Nitrospirota bacterium. GTDB lineage: Bacteria > Nitrospirota > Nitrospiria > Nitrospirales > NS-4 > NS-12. The sequence goes on along the minus strand of VBOK01000087.1, from coordinate 8,425 downwards.
CGGAAGAGTTCCAGCGGACCCGGCATCCCGCCGTGCGGGAGTTCATCAATGTCGGGCCCAGGACCGAAGTTGTCACCTCCGGTGAGTCCAGGAGGCCCGGTACCCATGCATGACACGAAACTGGAGCTCATCGTCGGGGTCTTCGTCCTGGTCGGCATCGCCGCCTTGACGTACATGGCGGTCAAGCTCGGCAAGCTCGAAGTCATCGGAGGCGGGAATCAGATTGAGCTCCAAGCGGAATTCGATTCCGTCGCGGGGCTCAAGGCGGGCGCGGGGGTGGAGATCGCGGGGGTGCAGGTCGGCCAAGTGAAGCGGATCGGGCTGAGGGACGACCGGGCGCTCGTAGTGTTGTCGCTCCGTCCTGGCGTGAAGATTTACGGCGATGCTATCGCGTCGATCAGGACACGCGGGCTGATCGGCGATAAGTACGTGTCGATCTCGCCCGGGGGGTCGCAGAAAGAGCTGCCGCCGGGAAGCAAGATTCGCGACACGGAATCGGGTGTGGACCTGGAATCGCTGATCGGAGAGTTTATTCATGGCAACGTCAAGTGAGTCTGTCGTCTGGTCTGCCATGCTGACAGTGCGAGAGGAGATAGGTCATGCAACGGTGTAAAAATTTCTGGGCTACTCTCCTGATCGGTGGTTTGGTCGGGGGAGGGACGCTCAACGAGACGGCATGGGCAGGGCCTCCCACAGATGCGGTCAGGAAGTCCGTAGACGAGGTGGTCCGTATCCTGGAGGACCCGGCGTGGAAGAAACCCGAGAAGAAGGAAGAGCGACGGAAGTTGCTGGAGCAGATGATCGCCCAGCGGTTCAATTTTCTCGAAATGTCGCGGCGGGCCCTGGGAGCCGAGTGGAACAAACGGACACCGGAGGAGCAAAAGGATTTTGCGTCCTCTTTCCAGACCCTCTTGGCCAACACGTATTTAGGGAGAATCGAGAATTACACCGGGGAGAAGGTGCAATACCTCAAAGAGATCGTCGATGGCGAGTATGCGGAAGTCTATACGAAGATCGACAACGGCAAAAGCGCGGTGGACATCATTTATAAGATGGAGATGACATCGGGGGACTGGCGTGTCTATGACGTGGTGGTGGAGGGCACCGGCCTCGTCCAGAACTACCGCGAACAGTTCAAAAGGATCCTCCGCAAGGATTCGTTTGCCGTGCTGACCAAGCAGCTTCGGGAGAAGGCGGAGCACATCAAAGCCCCTGGCCCTGCCGGCGACGATTCGGCCCGGAGCCGATGAGTTCAGGTGGCACGTCGCCTTCGCCGTGCCGGGCTCGTGACGCTGTGCGCCATGGCGCCGGCTCTGCTGTCCCCCTTTCCAGCGCCCGCCGAAGAGCGATCCTATTTCGTGATTCCGGCCGTCGCGACGTCGAAGAACGACGGCGTGGACGTCGGGGTGATCGTGCCTTACGTGTTTGCGGATGATGAGCAGCGCGTCACCCAGATCATCGCGCCGATGTTCGTCCACAACGAGTTCGTCGGCTCGCGTGCCGTGATCAATATCTACCAATATCCGACTCGGGGCGAGGAATACAAACTCATCGCATCGTATACCGAGAAGACCGAGCGGAAGTTCCTCTACAGCTATCGGAATCTCTTCCTGCTGGGAGGCCGCTTCAGCCTGGAGACGAATGTCGGGTTCTTCAAGAACGGGACAGCGCGGTTCTTCGGCATCGGCAGCCAGACCTCGCCGGCCCAGGAGACTAACTACACCGACCGCGAGTTGCTCGGTCATATCACGACAGGGCTCTACGTCGGACCGAGCCAGCGGGTGCTCTGGACCGAGCGGCTCCGGAACGTCGAGATCCAGCCGGGCGCGGTGCCGGACATCCCCTTCACGCAATCGGTGTTTCCCGCGATCAAAGGGACGGGCGGGGGGACGGTGTGGGGCCACAAGCTGGCGTACTTGAACGACACTCGGGACGACGCGGTAACGCCCACGATCGGTCACTACTTTTCGATGTTTGCGGAGCTGGCGCAGACCCTCACGGCCAGTACGAATACGATATTCAGTCGGTATGGGATTGAATACCGGGTGCTGCTTCCGAACGCCACCAAGCAGTACATCTTCGTCTTTCGAGGCAGGCTGGAAGCCACGGTCGGCGGCGCTGCGGTCCCCTTCTTCGAACGGAGCAGTTTGGGGGGGCAGAACACCTTGCGCGCCTTCGGCGTGGGCCGGTTCGTTGACAACCACTCCCTTGTCTTTAACTTTGAGGAGCGGATTCAATTGTTTCACTTACGGATCTTCGGAACCATAGCCGAAGTGGAGGCGGCGCCTTTCCTCGATGTTGGCAAGGTGGCCGACACGTTCCGATACAGGGCCTTCTCCCAGTACGAGGCCAACCCCGGGATCGGCTTTCGGGCGATCTCACGTCCCAATGTGGTGGGCCGGGTGGATGTTGCGTCGGGCAATGAGGGGCAAGCCGTCTTTGCGGGGCTGGACTTTCCCTTCTAGCACGGACCAAGCAAAGCAAAAGGAGCAGAAATGAGACGGCTGCTGCTGGCGTGGGTGCTGCTGCTCGTTGGATCGGCGATGGCCTTCGCTTCTGATGCCCAAGCGGAGGATTCACCCCAGGCCCACACGATCGTGCGGGCTGGCACGATCGAGGCTGGATTGGTGACAGGGTATCTCCAAGGGAACGAGACGTTCACTTCTGTCTCGAGCAACCGCAGCGCCCTCTATGTCCTTCCACGAATCGGAATGGTGCTGACCCCCGAGATAGGCAAAGGGTTCTTCGCGGGGAACCTGGAACTCCTGTTTGAACCGTTATACGCGCACTATTTCAAGCCGTTTGGGGCTTCAGCAGCCGGCGGCTCCCTCGTGTTTAAATACAATTTCCTCTCGTTCGGGCGGTGGATGCCCTATTGGGATTTCGGTCTGGGCATGCTGTGGACAAACCTGGCTCCGCGTATTCCGGAGCAAAGTACACAGTTTAACTTCGTCATGGAGAGCGGTCCAGGCCTCCACTACTTCGCGACGGAGCGAGTCGCCCTGACGATCGGCGTTCGGTTCCATCACATCTCGAATGCAGATATCGGCGACCGCAATCTCGGATTGAATTCGGTCCTTGCCTACGCCGGAATCTCGGTGTTTTGGCCGCGATCCAGCGAGCGGGTTCCTTGACTCTCAGGCATTGCTGTGTGAAAATGGCTCGATTTTTGGAGGGTTTTAAAGAGATGTCCATATTGAAGACTATTGACAGCCCGGCCGATTTGAAGCGGGTGCCGGTTGAGCAACTGCCTGTGTTGGCCGAGGAGATTCGCGAGCAGATCATCTCGGTGGCGTCCGCTGTCGGGGGGCATCTGGCCTCGAACCTCGGCGTGGTGGAGCTCACCTTGGCGTTGCACTACCTGCTTGGCACGCCCAAGGACAAGATCGTGTGGGACACCAGCAATCAGGCTTACGCGCATAAACTGCTGACAGGTCGGCGCGAGCTCTTCCACACGTTGCGGCAGTACGGTGGGCTCAGCGGCTTCTGCAAGCGCGAAGAGAGCATCTACGACACGTTCAATGCGGGGCACGCCGGCACCGGGGTGTCGGCGGCGATCGGCATGGCGGTGGCACGGGACCTTGCGGGGCAGCATCACAAGGTGGTCTGCGTCGTGGGCGACGGGGCGATGACCTCCGGCATGACCTTGGAAGCCATGCAGCACGTCGGGGGCCTGCAGAAGGACCTGCTGGTCATTCTCAACGACAACCAGATGTCCATCTCCCGGAACGTGGGGTCGCTCTCGGCCTATTTGAATCGCACCTTCACCGGCGAGTTCGCCACCCATATTCGGGAGGAAGCCAAGCATCTGCTCAAAGCGATCCCGCGGGTCGGCGATCAACTGACAAGGCTCGCCCACCGGGCCGAGGAATTGGCCAAAGGACTCGTGCTTCCGGGAGTTCTCTTCGAGGAACTGGGCTTCCGGTACATCGGGCCGATCGACGGACACAACTTTGAGCATCTCCTGCCGACCCTCGAAAACGTGCTCAAACTGAAAAGACCGATCCTGCTTCACGTGATCACCAAGAAGGGCAAGGGGTATGAGCCGGCTATGAAGGACCCGGTCTGGTTCCACGCCTGTTCGCCGTTCATCCGGGAGTCGGGCCAGCCCGCTAAATCCGGTGCGAAGCCGTCCTATACGGCAGTGGCCGTCAAGACGCTGTGCCGGCTGGCTCGCGAGGACCGGCGCATCGTCGCCATCACGGCGGCCATGTGCGAAGGGACGGGGTTGACCGCCTTCCAAAAGGAGTTCCCGGACCGGTATCACGACGTGGGCATCGCCGAGCAACACGCGCTGACCTTCGCGGCTGGCTTGGCGACGCAGGGAACGCGGCCGGTCGTGGCGATGTACTCCACCTTCCTGCAACGCGCTTTCGATCAGGTGGTGCACGACGTGGCAACCCAGAACTTGCCGGTGACGATCCTGATCGATCGAGGCGGGTTGGTGGCCGAGGACGGGACGACTCACCACGGGGCCTTCGATTACGCCTACCTGCGTCATGTGCCGAGCATGGTGGTGATGGCGCCCAAGGACGAGAACGAGCTGCAGCACATGGTGAAGACGTGCCTGAGCTACGAAGGGCCGGCCTCCGTGCGGTACTCCCGCGGGAGCGCGTGGGGCGTGCCCATGGACGCCGAGCCCAAGGCCCTGCCGATCGGCCGGGCAGAACTGCTGCGGGAGGGGTATGATGTGGCGTTGGTCGCCATTGGCATCACGGTCCTTCCGGCGCTGGAGGCGGCCGAGCGGCTGGCGGACGAGGGGATCTCAGCCGCCGTCGTCAACGCCCGGTTCGTCAAGCCACTCGATCATGCATTGATCGCGCAGGTGGCTCGTCAGGTGAAGTGCCTGGTGACGGTGGAAGAAGGCTGCCGCATGGGCGGATTTGGTTCGGCGGTGCTGGAGGCGCTGTCGGACCAGGGGATTGTGCACCTGCCGACCAAGGTGCTGGGGCTGCCTGACAAGTACATCGAGCAGGGGCCGCAAGACCTCCTACGCGTGCAGTGTGGGCTGACGGCGGACGGCATGTATGAGGAAGCCAAGGCCCTCTACACGATGACGGTGCTGGGAGTGGAGCGTCGGTAGGTATGTTCATCAAGCGACGCAAGACGAGACAGATCCGGGCGGGGAACGTTCCCATTGGGGGCGGAGCCCCGATCGTGGTCCAGTCCATGACGACGCCCGACACCGCCGACGTGCAGGCCACCGTCGAGCAAATCCACCAGTTGGAGCAGGCCGGCTGCGAGATCGCGCGAGTGACGGTCAACACGCCTGAGGCGGCCAAAGCGCTCCCGGCCATCAAGAAACAGACGATGATTCCTATCATCGCCGACATCCATTTCGATCACCGGCTGGCGCTCAAGGCGGCCGAGGTGGTGGACTGCGTGCGGATCAACCCAGGCAACATCGGCGCCTGGTGGAAGGTGGAAGAGGTCGTCAAGGCTGTGCGGGAGCGGAACATCCCGTTGCGGATCGGCGTGAATGGCGGCTCGCTGGAGCGGGAGCTTCTGGCCAAGTACGGCTATCCCACGGCCGAGGCGCTGGCGGAATCGGCCCTGAATGCCGTGCATGCGCTGGAAGACATCGGGTTCACCAACATGAAGGTGTCGCTCAAGGCCTCGGACGTGCATTTGATGGTGGACGCGTACCGCCTGTTCGCCCTGCAGTCTGACTACCCCTTGCACCTGGGCGTCACGGAGGCGGGCACGCTGCTGACGGGGTCCATCAAGTCCTCAATCGGCATCGGCATGCTGCTGGCCGACGGGATCGGGGATACGATCCGTGTCTCGCTGGCTGCCGATCCGGTGGAAGAGGTGAAGGTCGGCTTCGAGATCCTCAAGGCTCTTGAGTTGCGTCACCGCGGGGTGAACGTCATCGCCTGTCCGACCTGCGGCCGCGTGGAGATCGACGTCGTCAGGCTAGCCAATGAGATCGAGAAGCGGCTCGGCCATGTCCGCGTGCCGCTGACGGTGTCGGTACTGGGCTGCGTCGTCAACGGGATCGGCGAGGGCAAGGAAGCCGACATCGGTATCGCCGGCGGGGAAGGCCACGGGATCCTGTTCAAAGAAGGCAAGCTGGTCCGGAAGGTGAAGTCGGAAGATTTAATGGAGACGCTGCTGGCCGAGATCGAGATCAGTGCCAAGGAACGGGAGGCCGTATCCTCCGACAACGGGGACAATGGCCACGACGGACAGCCTGAGACCCCACCGAAGAAAGCTCCCGCTCAATCAGCTTCGGCGAAGAAGAACATTCCCATCATCAAGGTTTGAGCCGGACCGCGCGATCCGCTGGTTTTCTAAAGATAGAAAACCAGCCTGTCCCCTTTTTCTGGCCAGTACCTAGGCGTTCCTTGTCCACAAATCAGATGATTGCTATGCCTCCGACGGATATCCATGAGCACTCACCTTACATTGACATTTTAGGAGGCGGTAACAGGTCCCACACGTGCCAGAACTCAACCATCTCCGCAGCCGTCCCCAGCGACACCCGAACGTAGTTACTCATAGCCCCCACCGGTCGCGGCAGAAAGATGTTGTTTTTCTCGAAGTGCTCGACGAGCTCTTCCGCAGGTCGGCCGGCGTTCAGCATCACAAAGTTCGTGTGGGAATCGATCGTCCGGAGCATGCGGGCATTGGCCTGGTTAAAGAACTCCTCACGGTCGTCCGTATTCCGCTGCGCACTGGTCCGGAGGTGCTCGACATCATCGAGTGCGGCGAGCGCGGCATTGGCAGCTACCACGTTCACTCCGTCCAACAGCCGATAGGACGACAGTCGGCGAGCCACTGGCGAAGAGGCAATGGCGTAGCCGATCCGACTCCCAGCCAGCCCATGGATCTTGGAGAAGGTGCGGGTGATGATCACGCGGCTATCGTCGATCGGGTGATCGATAAAGGAGGCGTAGGTCGATGATCCGCCGACATAATGATGGTAGGCCTCGTCGACGACGACATGGACTGTCGTGGGGAGTTTGCGCATAAAGAGTTCCAGGTCCCCCCGCGGCGTGAGGGTTCCCGTGGGATTGTTGGGATTGCAGATGTACACCAAGCTGGTCGATGTGTCGGTGCGGTGCGCCATCGCGTCCAGATCATGCGCGTACCGCTTGGTGAGCGGGACAGCGACGACGTCGGCTCCTGTGCCCCGCGCGTAATAGGTGATCACATCAAAGCTCGGAGCCGCCAGGACGAGCGTCTTGCCCGGTCCAAGAAACGCGGCTGCGGCCATACGCAGGATTTCGGTGGACCCGCAGCCCAAGACCACCTGGTCCGGCTTCACCGCATGCCGAATGGCGATCTCGCCCTGCAGGATGTCGGAAGCTTTTCGCGGAAAGCGGTGGATGAGACTGAGCGCCTCCCGCATCGCGGCCAGTACTTTTTCTGAAGGGCCGTAGGCATTTTCGTTCCGGTTCAAGAGAACGGGCCCCCCGACGTGTCTCGCACCTGGGAGCTGACGCCCTTCAGCGTGAGAGATGCAGCCCAGAAATGGGACCGCCACGCCGACGACAGCACCTGCACCGAGTCTGCGTAGGAGAGCCCTGCGCGTGATGACCATCACGTTCCTTTGGATCCAGGAGAGCGGTCCACACCGCCCGGCCCGAAGAGACCGCCCACGGCTGACTCGGAAGCCGAGTCAGCCGTCATTCCTGCCGGAGCGCGAGCCGTTGGAGCGGGTGAGACCTGGACAAAGGTGGCCACTGAAGGCACGCCGGCCTTGTTCAGGATGAACAGCATGTAGTAGCCCGGAGGCGCGATGTTGCCATTGGCCGGCCCGTTCACATTCAGCAATCCGTCCCCCGCCGTGAACGACAAGCCCACCAGCCTCTGGTCCATATCAAAGGCATGAGTGACCGAACCGGGCCGCACCAGCACGACGGAGGCGATGTCGGCTGCGTTCGGAGTCTGGACCTGGAATGAACCGCCATACCCGATACCCTGGGGCGGGGTGACGCTGGTGATCGTTGGCTGCGTCGCCGGGATTGTGTTGCCGTCCGCGTCGGTCGTGAAAAGATACGCTGGCGAATAGATCTCCATGTGTTGTTCGTAGGTTCCACGCGTGGGATTACCTCCCGCCACCCACACAGTGGCATCGGGGAGCAACAGTGCGACGGAGTGATACAGGCGTGGGTATGCACCGGCGCCAGCTGAACTAAAGGTGCCTGTGCCCGGGTCGAAGAGATCGGCAGTGAGACTGGCGGTCGTCACGTCCTCGTTGTAGGCCGAACCCCCGAGCGCGAGCACGTTGCCGTTGGGCAGGATGACGGCGTTCATCTGAATCCGCGGTTGCGACATCGAGTCCGACCACTGCCATGCCGGATTGTCGACCGACAGGTCTATGATCTCCGTGGTTTCGGTCGCGGGATCACCGCCCCCGAGTATCATGACTCGCGGGGTGTAACCGTTGTCCGGTGTCAGGGGTAACAGGACCGAGGAG
>VBOK01000081.1:9365-52045 GCA_005877565.1 Nitrospirota bacterium | reverse complement strand
GCCCAGCCTACTGGCGCCCCTCCCGTTTCCACATCCTAACACCCGCCGTTGCGGCCATCAAGATGTAGGGGCACGGCATGCCGTGCCCCTCCTACTGGTTCATCTTCCGTGTCCGGAAGGGGCGGAGGGGGTTGTGGCAGGTGGGGCAGAGATCCAGCGATCCGCGCTTCTCCAGATAGTCCAGGACGGTCTGGACGTACGTGGCGTGCGACCACGTGAGCGGCGACACGGACAGCGGCTCGTTCGTGTGGGGATGGACCTGCTCGGCCAGGACGCCGGAGGCCAGCGCCCGATCGGCCACCCACTCCAGCAGCGGCACCGCCTCCTTGAGCTGGTCCACGGTCGTCGCCTTCTTGATCAGCCATTGGGCGACCCACAGCGTGCAGACGAACCAGGGGTTGCCGGGCACGTTGGCGAGGTCCTGGCTGACCTGGTGATAGTAGTCGTTCTCGTAGCGCGCGATCCCGCCCACCGACGTCTTGCACCACAGCCGGTCGCGGATGGCCTGCATGGTCCGCGTCACCCGCTCATCCGCGGGATCGTAGATCCCGAAGTAGCCGACCGCGTACAGACTCGCGTCGATCGTCGGATCCACGTTCTCCAGCGTCCCGTCCTTCTTGAAGGTGACCATGCGGGCGAAGCGGTTAAGCTCCTGGCGGTACAAATAGCGGTCCATCCCCGCCTTCACTTCGGCCGCGGCGCGGCGGTAGGTGCCGGTCAGGCCGGCCTGGCCAAACCCCTCGGTGAAGTTCGACGCGGCCATCAGGCCGGCGTAGACCGCCGCGCAGGTGAAGGCCATCACCCCGTGGCGCTCTTCCCACAGATCGTACGAGGCACGCGGCAGGCCGGTGACCGAGTCCCGGTAGGCGGCCATCCAGTTGGCGGCCCGCTTGACCAGCGGCGCATAGAGCGGCGTGATGAACTCGACGTCCCGGTAGCGCTCGAAGTGATGCCACAGGGCCCAGATCACGAGCGCCGTCTCGTCTTCCTGGATCGGCAGTTGGGGCTCGCCGTCCTTGACCCAGGGGAGCCACGAGGACGCCAGCGTCCCGTCCGGGTTGTACTTGTGGAGGAAATAGCCCTCCGGTGCCAGCAACTGCGAGGAGAGGCGGAAGAACCGCCGGGTGAGCTGCGGGTAGCCCGCGACGTCCAGCGCGTGCGCGACCAGCGCGCCGTCCCGCGGCCAGAGGTACGAATAGGTGTCCCGCGCCGCGGTCGTGATGTCCGAGTCGTTCGCCGCAATGATCGCGCCGCTCTCGTCCACCTGGGTCCGGATGACCAGCAGGCTCCGGTAATAGAGGTCCATGACCTTGCGCGAGAGATCGCCGAAGTTGATGCAGTCCTGGTTGAGCCAGTAGCGCCAGTACTTCTCCGTCCGCTGGAGATAATACTCCGGCAGTCGCTCCTCAACCCGCTTGTTCAGGTTGTTGACGTTGAACCAGTCCTCCCCCGCGACGATCCAGTACCAGGCCTCCTGCGACCCCTGCGCCGGCACCTTGAGGAAGATGCCCAGCGTGGAGTCCACCGAGCCTTGCGTGATCGGGCCGGCTTCCAGACGGCCGTCCTCGGCATCCCGCCAGGTTCCTTCCGCTCCTGCCACCTCCTTGCGGCCGGTGGCGAAGTTCTGGACGCCGATCGTCCCGTTCGCCATGTAGTTCGTCAGGAAATACCGCCGCATCTTGTAGTGGGTGACGGTCCTGTGCTTGGGCTCGTAGGCCGCCGTGTCGCCGACGTCGGATTCGTAGAGATGGAAGTCCTGGTGGAGGAACAGGCGGATGTCGCGCTCCCGATCGGCCAGGTTCCGCACGATGATCTTCCGGACGTAGACCGGCTCATAGAAGTCCACGGCATCCGAGCAGACGAGCCGGACCTGCAAGCCGGGATGATGGGCCTCGACCTGCGAGACCATCGTCCCCTCCTGGTACTTGAGGGAGATCTGCCAGTCGGGCCCCAACCAGGAGAGTTGCCCGTCCACCCACACGCCAAAGCGCCAGGCATGGCCGACCGTCTGGTTCTCCTTGCCGACGTGGGGGAAATAGATGTCGCGGATTCGATAGTAGCGGTCGAAGGTGATGAGGAGTTTGCCGTTGCCGAGAGGGATGTCCCGCGGCATCCTGCTAACTAGCGGTGGCGAGAGCCGCGAGCTTCGGCTGGCCGCTCAATACGGCCACGACGTTCTCAGCCGCCATGACGGCCTGACGACGGACCGACTCCTCCGTGTTGGAGCCGGCATGGCAGGACACCAGTACGTTTTCTTGGGCCAGGAGCGGCACAGTGAACAGGTTCTCCTCGCTCGGCAGGTCGAAAGCCGCCCCGTGCAGGCGCTGCCCGCGCAGCGCGTCCAGGACGGCCCCTTCGTCGATGAGCTCCGGGCGGCCTGTATTGATCAGGTACGATCCCGGGCGGATCCGTCCGACCCGCATCTTGGAGAGCCAGCCCCGTGTCTCAGGATTGAGGCCCAGGTGCAGGGTCACAATGTCGGAATTCTTGAGGAGCTCGTCGGCCGGCACATACTCGATCCCGTGATGCTCGGCGAAAGACACGTCCGGATGCATGTCGAACCCCAGGACGTTCATTCCCAGGGCCAGCGCCCGCTTGGCGACCTCCTTGCCGATTCCGCCCATGCCGACGATGCCCAGGGTCTTCCCCATGAGCTCGACCCCGGCGATGGACGACCACTTGCCGTTGCGGATGTCACGGTCCATCTGCGGAATGCCACGCAGCAGCGCGAACATGAGGCCGAGCGTCAGCTCGGCCACCGCCGCATGGGTGACGCCCGGCGTGAAGGTCACGGGAATGTGCCGCGCGGCGGCCACGTCCACGTCGATATTGTCCACATGGGTGCCGAATTTGGAGATGACTTTGAGTGTGGTCGCCCGATCAAGCACCCGGTGCGTCACCGGATCATCCCCGACGATGACGGCGTCCATGCCGACGATGTAGGCCGCCATTTCGTCCTCCGTCAGGGTCCGGGGCCTGGGGTTTGCGACGATTTCGTACCCGGCCTGCTTCATGATGGTCAGATGCTCACCCTCGAGATCCAGAAACGCCCGAGGGGCGACCAGTACGCGCGCGCCTGCCATGCCATTGCCTCCTCGCCGAGTTCGCTACCAAACCTACAGTGGTCTTCTTCGCGAGCCGGGATTCTACCATCGTTCGCGAAACACCTCAACCAGATAATCATTTTTGTTTTGGGGGCCCACCCAGTTGTTTCGCCGCCCCGGAATGGGCTATGGTACACCGACCCGCATGGTGCATCGGTTCATACACCTACTGCTCCTTCCTGTCGTGTCCGGAACGCTGCTCGTTCTGAGCTTTCCGACGTACGACCTGGACTTCCTGGCCTGGATCGCCCTGGTCCCCCTCCTGATTGCCATCCGGGAGAAGCCCTGGAAGACGGCATTCGGACAGGGCTGGCTGGCGGGCCTCGTGTTCTTCGTCGGGACCCTGTCGTGGGTGATCAACGCCATGCACCAGTACGGGCAGATCCCCCTCCCTGTCAGCTTCCTCATCATGCTGCTCCTGGCCGGGTACTGCGCCCTGTTCGTCGCGCTGTTCGCCGCCATCCTGGTCGCGCTCACGGACGCCCGCGGCTTGCTCCGGCCCTGGACCGCCGCGGCCTTGTGGGTCACGCTGGAATGGCTGCGCGGCCACCTCTTCTCCGGCTTCCCCTGGGCGCTGCTCGGCTATAGCCAGTACCACGCCCTGTCGGTCATTCAGATCGCGGACGTGACCGGCGTCTACGGCATCTCGTTCCTCCTCGTGCTCGTGAACGCGCTGGTGGCCCGGCTCGCCGAGGTGCTCGGATCGAGGGTATGGCGCGGCGCCCAGCCGGTCCCCGTTCCCTGGGTGACCGTCGTGGTGGCCGCTGCGCTCTTCGCCTTCGTCGTGGACTACGGGTACTGGCGCCTGGACCCGCGCAACAACCCGGCAAACGAGCACTCTCTTCACATCGGCCTCGTCCAGCCCAACGTCGACCAGGCGCAGAAGTGGGACGTCGCCTTGCGCCGGCAGACAATCGACCGCTACAAGAAATTGACGGCCCAGGTCGTGCAGGAAGTCGATCTGGTGGTCTGGCCGGAGGCGGCGACCCCATTCTTCTTCGACGCGGAGACCGACTACCGTGAAGAGATGCTGCGGTTCGTGCGGGAGCGCGGTGTCCCGCTGCTCTTCGGCTCCCCGGCCATGGACAGCCGAACCGACGGCGGTCAGCGCCTGCTCAACAGCGCGTATCTGGTCAGCGGCACCGGCATGGTGCTGGACCGGTACGACAAGGTCCACCTGGTGCCGTTCGGGGAGTACGTCCCGCTCAAGCCGATTCTCTTCTTCCTGAACAAGCTGGTCGTGGGTCTCGGGGACTTCGTGCCGGGGTCGGGTCCCCGCGTAATGAGCGGGCCCAGCGGCCATCTGGGCCTGGTGATCTGTTTCGAGGTCATCTTCCCGGACCTCGTGCGCCAGTTCGTGGACCAGGGCGCGGACTACATGGTGACGATCACCAACGACGCCTGGTTCGGGCGCACCAGCGCGCCGTACCAACACTTCGCCATGGTCGTGTTCCGCGCCGTCGAGAACCGGGTGCCGTTCGCCCGCGCCGCCAACACCGGCATCTCGGGCTTCATCGATGCCGAGGGGCACATCCTGCGCACCACGGATCTCTTCGTCGAGAGCGCGCTGAGCGGCGAGGTCCGGATCGGCGGCACGCGCACCATCTACACGGCGTACGGGGACCTCTTCACGGTGGGCTGTGCTATACTGACGCTGCTCGTGGCGGCCCGCTCGTGGCGCCAAGGCGCATTTAAAGGCGCATTCAAGGGAGACTATGTTCGACGACCTGAAAGCCCGCCTAGCGAGCCTAATTACCCGTTTTGACGAACTGCGGGGGCATCTTTGACCTCGCCTCGCTGAAATCCCAAATCCAGACATTGGACACGCGCATGGCCGCCCCTGACTTCTGGGGGGACCGTCGCACGGCCCAGAGCACCATCCGGCAGAAGAACCTCCTCGAACGGGAGATCAAGAGCTGGGGCGACATGGAGCGCAGGCTCGGCGATCTCCGCGCGATGGTCGAGCTGGCGGAGTCCGAGCACGACGCCTCGCTGGAAGAGGAACTGGCCGCCGAACTGGTCCAGGCCGAGCAGGCCCTGACCCGGCTTCGGGTCAATCTCCTGCTGCGCGGCGAGATGGACGCGAACAACGCGATCCTCTCGATCCATCCGGGCGCCGGGGGGACGGAGTCCCAGGACTGGGCTGAGATGCTCATGCGCATGTACGCGCGGTGGGCGGAGAAGAAGGGCTACAAGGTCGAGACGCTGGACTATCTTCCCGGGGAGCAAGCCGGCATCAAGAGCGTGACGCTGAGCATCGCCGGCGAGAACGCCTACGGCTACCTCAAGGCCGAGGCCGGCGTCCACCGTCTGGTACGCATCTCCCCGTACGACGCCAACAAGCGGCGGCACACCTCCTTCGCCTCCGTCTTCGTCTATCCCGAGATCGAGGACGACGTGGACGTGACCCTCGAGGAGAAAGACCCAGAACGAGCGCTCCCAACTGAAGAACAAGAGTGGGGCGATGAAGGTGTTGCGGGCGCGCCTCTACGAGCTGGAAGTGAAGAAGAAGGAGGAAGAGTTCAACGCCTTCGTCGGGGAGAAGAAGGAAATCGGCTTCGGCAGCCAGATCCGCTCCTATGTCTTTCAGCCCTACCAGCTCGTCAAGGACCACCGGACCAACGCGGAGGTGGGGAACATCACGGCCGTCATGGACGGCGACCTCGACCCGTTCATCGAGGCGTACCTGCTGCAATCGGTGAAGCAGGAGCGGTAGGGGCACGGCGCGCCGTGCCCCTACAACAGGCGATCCCTGCTCTGTAAATTGACTTGCCTCCCCCCGCCGACTATCATGCGCTGACTTTATGGATGACTTGAACGACCAGATCGCCCAGCGGCTCAAGAAGCTGGATCAGCTTCGACGCCTAGGGATCGATCCGTTCGGCGGGAAGTTCGACGTGCAGGACCGCGCCGGCGATCTCATCGCGCGCTACGGCACGGCGACCAAGGACGCGCTCGAGCAGAAGCCCGTCACCACCACCATCGCCGGCCGGGTGATCGCCCTGCGCTGGTTCGGCAAGGCCGCCTTTGTCTCGCTCCAGGACGGCGTGGACGCCATCCAGGTGTACTTGAAGAAAGATGTCCTGGGCGAACAAGGCTTCGCCCTGGCGGGCCTGCTCGACATCGGCGACTGGATCGGCGTCAGCGGCCGGCTCTTTCGCACCAAGACGAACGAGCTGACGGTCGAAGTCAAACAGCTCACGCTGCTCTGCAAGGCCCTCCGCCCGCTCCCGGAAAAATGGCACGGCCTGACTGACGTCGAGACGCGGTACCGCCAGCGCTATGTGGACCTGATCGCGAACCCGGAGGTCAAGCGCATCTTCATCACGCGCGGCCGGATCATCCAGGCCATCCGCACCTTCCTCGTTGGCAAAGGCTTCCTGGAGGTGGAGACGCCGATGATGCACCAGATCCCCGGCGGCGCCACGGCACGCCCGTTCGTCACCCACCACAACACGCTCGGGGTCGATCTGTACCTGCGAGTGGCCCCCGAGCTCTACCTCAAGCGGCTGATCGTCGGCGGGCTGAACCGGGTCTTCGAGATCAACCGCAACTTCCGGAACGAGGGCATCTCCACGATCCACAACCCCGAGTTCACGATGCTTGAGTTCTACATGGCCTACGCCGACTACACGGACCTGATGCCCCTGACCGAGGAGTTGATCGTGGAGCTCGTCGAGACGGTCCACGGCAAGGGGACGCAGACCGTCCCGTATTGTCTGCACCCAAACGACGAGAAGACGACCACGCTCTCCTTCACCCGCCCCTGGAAACGCATCAGCTACCGGGCCGCGATCGCCGATCGGCTGGGCGCGACGCTGCAGCAGATCACCGACCCTGCATACGTCCTGAGCCAGGCCAAGAAACACCAGTGCGACCTCAAGGGCGGCGAATCCTACTGGCAGTTGATGGTCCTGCTGTTCGAGCAGGTGGTCGAGCCCACGCTGATCCAGCCGACATTCATCACCGACTTCCCGGTCGAGATCTCCCCCCTGGCGAAACGCAAGGCACACAACCCGGAGCTCACCGACCGCTTTGAGCTCTACATCGCCACCCGCGAGATCGCCAACGCCTTCTCGGAGCTGAACGACCCCCTGGACCAGCGCAAGCGCTTCGAGGCACAGATGGCCGAGCGGGCCAAGGGCGATCTGGAAGCCCAGCGCCTGGATGAAGACTTCCTGCGCGCGCTCGAGCACGGCATGCCGCCGACGGCCGGGGAAGGGATCGGCATTGACCGGCTCGTCATGCTGCTGACCAACCAGACGTCCATCCGCGACGTGATCCTTTTCCCGCAACTGCGTCCGGAAAAATGAGCCTCCCGTACGAAGCCTTCATCGGTCTCCGCTACCTCCGGGCCAAGCGCCGCAACCGCACCATCTCGTTCAACACGCTCATCTCCATCATCGGCGTGACCATCGGCGTGGCGGCCCTGATCGCCACGCTAGGGATCATGACGGGCTTCAAGGAGGACCTGCAAGCCAAGATCCTCGGCACGAACTCGCACATCATCGTCACCACCCGCACCGGCGAGTCGATCAAGGACTACGCCACGCTGACGGACAAGGTGGCCGCCGTCCCGGAGGTGGTCGCCGCCACCCCGTTCATCTTCAAGCAGGTCCTGCTCACGTCGGAGAGCGGCTCGCACGGCGTCGTGCTGCGCGGGGTCGACGTGCGGCGCGAACCAACGGTTACGGAGATCGCGAAGACCCTCCGCGCCGGCAGGCTGGAGGAACTGGACCAGCCGCCAGGGGCCCCACCGCTGCTGCTCCCCGGCATCATCATCGGCAAGGAGCTGGCGTTGCGGCTGGGCGTCTTCATGGGCGACCGGCTGAACGTCGTCTCCCCCGTGGGCCCCATCAGCGCCCTGGGCTTGATCCCGAAGGTGCGGAGCTACCGCGTGGTCGGCGTGTTCGAGTCCGGGATGTACGAGTACGATTCGTCGCTCGTCTACGTGTCGATCAAGCAGGCGCAGGAGTTCTTCAACATGGGCGACACGGTGACCGGCATCGAGGTGAAGGTCGCGGACATCTTCGCGGCGGACCGCATCGCCCAGGCGATCGAGCACACCATCGGCTTCCACTACTGGGCGCGCGACTGGATGAAACTCAACAAGAACCTGTTCTCGGCGCTCAAGCTGGAGAAGTTCATGATGTTCATCCTGCTGGTGCTGGTCGTGATCGTCGCCTCCTTCAACATCGTGAGCACGCTCACCATGATCGTCGTGGAGAAGCACCGGGAGATCGCCATCCTGAAGGCGATGGGCGCGACCGGCCAGGCCGTGACGCGCATCTTCATGCTGAACGGGCTCGTGATCGGCATCGTCGGGACGGTGATCGGCATTCCGCTGGGCTACAGCTTCTGCTGGGCGATCCAGACCTTCTACACCCTGCCGGGGGATGTCTACTACCTGAGCCGCATCCCGGTGAACATCAAGATTGTGGACGTCGTGACGGTCGCCGTGTCGGCGATCACCATCACGTTCCTGGCCACGCTCCATCCCTGCCGGCAGGCGGCTCGCCTGGACCCGGCCGAGGCATTGCGGTACGAATGATGATTGCGGCCGTCGACCTCCACAAATCCTTCAAGCTGGACCAGGCCGAGGTACACGTGCTGAAGGGCGTGAGCCTGGAGATCAAGCGCGGCGAGCTGGTGGCGATCGTCGGCGCGTCCGGCGTCGGCAAGACGACCCTCCTGCACATTTTAGGAACGTTGGATCGGCCGACCAGCGGCACCGTGCGCTTCGACGGGAACGATGTGTTCGCCATGGACGATCAGGCGCTGGCGGAGTTCCGCAACCGTAAGATCGGGTTCGTCTTCCAGTTCCACCATCTGCTCCCGGAGTTCACGGCGCTGGAGAACGTGATGCTGCCGGCCCTGATCCGCCGGCAATCCGAGGCAGAGGCGCGCGCCGCCGCGGAGGCCGTGCTGAAGGAAGTGGGCCTGGAGCATCGGCTGGTGCACCGCATCGGGGAACTCTCAGGCGGCGAGCAGCAGCGCGTCGCGGTCGCGCGCGCCCTGGTCCTGCATCCGGACCTGGTGCTGGCCGACGAGCCGACCGGCAACCTGGACACGCACACCGGCGAGGAAGTCTTTAAGCTGCTGCGGGACCTGAACCGCGCCAAGGGGATCACGTTCGTGATCGTGACCCACAACGAGGCGCTCTCCAGACAGGCCGACCGCATCATCCGCATGGTGGACGGGAAGATCGCGTAGCGAAATCAGGAGGAGCACACGTTATGCTTGCCACGCGGGTCCGTCAGAAGGACGGCGTCTTCTACTTCGTCTCCTATCCGGCGGAAGACCTGCTCCGGAAGGTCCAGTTCGTCAGCCGGTTCTACGGCGAAGGCGAGCAGATCGCGCCGGCCGAGATTGCCGAAGAGGACGAGATCGCCCAGTTCATCGCCAGGATCGAGCGCAGCGACAAGGCCTTTCAGCGCCAGCTCTCGCGCGCCAAGGTCAAGGCCATCACGAATTTCTACGAGACCGCCGTCAGTCAGCCGCCGATTCCGGGCACCGTGTTGCTGTTTACACCGGAACGACTCCACTTCAGAGCCCTCGGATCCTCCGAGGAAGTCGGTCACCTGGAGGAGCCAAGCGGCAGGTACCTGGTCATTGACGGCCAGCACCGCCTGGCTGCGCTGCACTTTTACCGCCGGTACCACCCCGATGACGCGAACACCATCAACATCCCCTGCGTCATCTTCGACGGCCGCAGCGAGGACTTCGCGACCGAGATGTTCGTCATCATCAATTCGACG
Organism: Nitrospirota bacterium; assembly: GCA_005877565.1. Classification (GTDB taxonomy): domain Bacteria; phylum Nitrospirota; class Nitrospiria; order Nitrospirales; family NS-4; genus NS-12. The sequence goes on along the minus strand of VBOK01000081.1, from coordinate 42,183 downwards.
CCGACCCGGATCAACAAGAGTCACCTCGTGGACCTGTACGAGCGCGTGTCCTGGGCGGCGCCCGACAAGAAGTTCGCCGCGCGCGTCGTCGAGCATCTGTACAGCGAGGGGGACAGCCCGCTCCGCTACCGGATCAACCGACTGGGCGGACGCAGCCAGCAGGAGAAATGGATCCTCCAGGCCGAGCTGTTCAACGAGATCCACCGGTGGGTGTATAAGAATTGGAAGACCATCCAGCGCGAAGGGAGCGGCGCGCGGGAGGTCACGCGGTTCTACGGGCTGGTACGGGACTTCTTCAAGGCAGCGGAGCGCGTCTGGGGCGACGCCTGGGGGAACGCGAACTACATGGTGACCAAGCCAGTGACGATTAAGGCGATGGTGCGGGTCTGCGCGGGACTCGCGTCACAGGAACGCGGATCGGGTGAGGATCGAATCAAACGCTGGGAGCGCCTCCTCGCGCCGTGGAAGGAGCGCGTGCGCGACTTCCGCGCGGAGGGGTTCTACGAGCGTTTCCCCGCCAAGGGCCAGGTGGAACGGGTCGCCCGCATCCACCGCGAGCTGGCCCGCGTCATCGGCCTCGATCCCACCCGCTCCGCCAAAGGCGTGGACGACTGAGGCGTCGCTGACCTGCGCCTTGTCAGAGGGCGCGGGGGGTCGGCCGCCACTCTTCAAGGTCGAACTTGGACGTCCCCATGCTGTATATCGATCAGGTCCAAACTGGGTTTGGTGCTGCAGCTCGTGCCAGGCACTATTAACAGGCTTAGTCTATCAGGTGGGCTAGCGGCGCCCTTCCCGTTATCTTGTGCTTCAAAGATTCCGGTTAGCCCCACCAAACCAGGCACACTGCTCTTCGTGATGGTCCCACTGACAAAAGCCGTATTCGGGGAGACGACAGTTAGGCAATCGATGTCCATGTGGACGACAGTACCCAAAGCTCGGTTATGGACTTCCGCTCGGCCAGCCACATTCCCATTGGGCTGTATGATCGCGCTGAAGGAGAAGGTCCTCAGGTCGCCATTAACGATGAAATCTCCATTGCCAGTTGCTGAGAGAGGATTGGCCACCGAGACTCCTGGTAGAAAGCCAAGAGCCACTAACGTCAACGCAAACAAGCCGGTTCGGAAGACGGTTAGTGTTGTCATGATGATTACCTCCTTTATTCGTCTGTACTAGAGCAAATGTACTTGAGCAAAGGTTATGCCGGCGTCGCTGGGAAGGAAAAGATGTGAGTTAGAGCGCATCCACCTGAAGGGGATGAAAGGCGATGAGCACAAATGAACACGAGTCGGTAAAAACAGTGTCAAGAGTCGGTAAAAACGATGTAAGACACCCTTTGGCGTGATGAGCGTGACTAGGCCGGCTGGGTCGTGCGTGGAGAAAAAGGGGACAGGCTACTTTTCTAGCTTCTTTGATGGGTACTGCGGCGGTTACTAGTACCCCTAGAGGGAAAAGTAGCCTGTCCCCTTTTTATCTCATGCTGTCTTCAAGTTTCGTTGTATCATGAGTGGGGCACGACACTATGAAGCTGTATGCTTGGCGTTTGAGGATGATCAGGCCTTTGCGGTTCATGGAATCAACTGCTAAAAATATTTGGTTCCAGCCCAGAAAAGGGAGCCTGTCGACGATTTCCTCAATGGTCAACGGTTGGGAACTGACCTGCAGAATATCGAGAATGACTGACTCGAGAATGGCTCCCTCCGTGTGGTTAACGTCCATATCGTCCTCCTCGAGAAAAAGTGCGCCGATAAGTTCGAGACAGACCGTTCAGGCGCCAAGCCGGACGGGCCCGTGTTTTTTGCGGGCCTTGTTCCGCAAGTGCTCCACCGGAGAGTCAGGATGGCCCTGTTGGGCGAGCCGTTGACAAACGATCCTCGGTTCCGTCACCTCCCCACAGGCCACGCAACGCCACACGTGTAGCCAGAGACACTCGCTGCTATCCTCCAAATCCGTCAAGTAATCGACGATCAGCAGCCCTTGACACCGGCGGCAGATCAGCGTCGGGTCCGCGACACGCAGCGCGCCGTCACACTCTGTCCTGGTGAGGAGTGAAGGACTCTCAGCCGTCACAGGATTACGCATTGCATTTCACCCGTCTGGCTAAAGCTGGGTGTTCACGCTACCCCGGGGTTCATCTCCGCGTCAACAACTATTTCACAATAATTACATATGCTTGCGACCGGACAGATGAGCTGCCGATGTGTTCGCCAGCGCACACATCAAAAAAGACTATTTTCTTTTCCTTGCGCCCAGGGTTCGTTGCGCGTATAGAGTAGGTATAGCTGTTGACCTGCTGGCCAGGTCCCCGCCCTTTGCCCTCCTCAAAGGTCGAACGGCCAAAGAGCTTCCTCCTCACCAGCAAGCCGCTCCGCTCTCACACTGCGGGAAGGTAGTGTGGTGAAGGAGGCCTCGTGCCTGCTGCTCCCACTCTTCGTAAGCCGATTCCCAACAAGCTGCTTGGCGTCATGTCGCTGCTCGTCCCGATGCCAAGCGGAGATTCGATGGAAGTGGCGATGGTGGGGAATGAGGGCGTGGTGGGCATCCACGCCTATCTGGGGCAAACCCAAGAGCCCTTGAAAGCCATCTGCCAGGTCCCGGGTGAGGGCCTTCGAATGAAGGTTGGGCCGTTCCACAAGGAAGTGAAAAAAAGGGGGCCGTTGTCCATCCTGTTAGACCGCTACCTGGAAGCGTTACTGATCCAGATGGCGATCGCGGGCGCGTGCAATCGGCTCCATACGATTGAGCAGCGATGCGCGCGGTGGCTCCTGATGACACAGGACCGTGTGGATGGAGCGGAGTTTGTGCTCACACAAGAGTTTCTCGCGAAGATGCTGGGCATCCGCCGAGGCGGCGTCAACGCAGTGGCGGCATCGTTCAAGCGGAGCGGGGTCGTCCGGTACAGTCGGGGGAAAATCACCATCCTGAACAGACCGCGACTGGAAACCATGGTGTGTGAGTGTTACAAGACCATCAAACGGGCGCATGAATCCCTTTCCCACTGCGCAACGCTCTGGCCAGCTCCTTCCACTTAATGTCTGACGCGACTTACTTCGTTTTCTTGCGAGGGCGGGTGTAGAAAGTGGTCAGGCCGACAGCATCGAGGCCTTGAGGGAGCGGGTGAAGGAGGAGAGGCGATCGGTGACAGCGGCGTGGCCGCCCTCGGCGATGAGCTTGACGAGCGCGCTGCCGACGATCACGCCGTCGGCGATGCGCGCGACCGCGCGGGCGTCGTCCGGCGTGGCGATGCCGAACCCCACCGCCACCGGCGTCTTGGCGTAGCCCCGGATCTCGCGCACCTTCTTTTCCACATCAGCCTTGTCCGTCAGCTTCGCCCCCGTGATCCCCGTCAACGAGACATAATAGATGAAGCCCCGTGACAGCCGGGCCACCGCCGTTTCACGCTTGGCCGTGCTGGTCGGAGCCAGTAGGAAGATCACATCGAGGCCGGCGGCTTCGGCTAACGGATGGATCGTCCCCGCCTCCTCCGGCGGCATGTCCGGCACGATCAGCCCATCCACGCCAGCCGAGACCGCATCGCGGCAGAAGGCCGCCTCCCCGTATCGGAAGATCGAGTTGTAGTAGGCCATGAGCACGAGCGGAATCTGGGTCTTCGCTCGGAGCGAGCGGACCGTGGCCAGGATTTTCTTCAGCGTGGTCCCCGAGCGGAGCGCGCGTTCCGCCGCCTGCTGGATGACCGGCCCGTCGGCGATGGGATCGGAGAACGGCACGCCGAGCTCGATGACGTCGGCGCCGGCCTGGGCCAATTGCAACACGTAGTCTTCGGTGTCCTCCAGCGTCGGATCGCCCGCCATCACGTAGGCGATCAGGGCTTTCTCACGGCGTTCGGCTAAACGTTGGAAGGTGGACTGGATGCGGCTCACAGACTCACACCTTTGATCCGCGCCACCTGATGCACGTCCTTGTCGCCCCGGCCCGAGAGGTTGATCACGATGACCTGGCTGCGCTTGAGCTTCGGGGCGAGCTTCATCACGTGGGCGACGGCATGCGAGGGCTCGAGCGCGGGCATGAGGCCTTCGGTCCGGCACAGCAGGTCGAACGCCGCCATGGCTTCCTCGTCCGTGGCATAGGTGTAGCTGATGCGCTCCCGCTCCTTATAGAAGGCGTGTTCCGGTCCAACCGCCGCGTAATCAAGCCCGGCCGAGACGGAATGGGTCAGTTGGATCTGCCCGTCGTCGTCCTGGAGCAGATAGGTCATGGTCCCGTGCAGGACGCCGACCGAGCCCGTGGCGAACCGCGCCGCGTGCTTGCCGCTCTCGATGCCGAGCCCACCCGCCTCGACCCCGACCATCTTGACCTTCTTGTCCTTGAGGAACGCCGTGAACATGCCGATCGAGTTGCTCCCCCCGCCCACGCACGCGACGAGGTAGTCCGGGAGCCTGCCTTCGGCCTGGAGGATCTGCTTGCGCGTCTCCCGGCCGATCACGGACTGGAAGTCCCGGATCATCATCGGATACGGGTGCGCGCCCAGGACCGAGCCGAGGATGTAGTGCGTGGTGCGGACGTTGGTCGTCCAGTCCCGCATGGCCTCGCTGATGGCGTCCTTCAGCGTGCGGCTCCCGGCGTGGACGGCCGTCACGGTCGTTCCGAGCAGGCGCATCCGGAAGACATTCAAAGCCTGGCGCTCCATGTCCTCCGTGCCCATGTACACTTCGCATCGCAGGCCGAACAGCGCCGCCACCGTGGCCACAGCCACGCCGTGCTGGCCCGCGCCGGTCTCGGCGATGACCCGCTTCTTCCCCATCCGGCAGGTCAGGAGCGCCTGGCCGATCGTGTTGTTGATCTTGTGCGCGCCGGTGTGGCAGAGGTCCTCGCGCTTGAGGTAGATCCTCGCCCCGCCGAGCTTCTTCGTCAGCCGTTCCGCATAGTAGAGCGGCGTCGGGCGCCCGACATACTGCCGGAGGTAGGAGTCCATCTCGGCCTTGAACTTCGGGTCGCGGCGCGCCTTCTCGTACTCACGGGCAAGCTCATCGAGGGCGGGAATCAACGTCTCGGGGACATACCGTCCGCCGAAGGCGCCGAAGCGGCCACGTGCATCAGGAAGTTGCATCATAGAGGGCAGTATAGGCTACGAGGCGCGAGCAATCAATCTGCCATCATAGCGACCACCATAGCGGGAGGGGGTATTACCACGTCCAACTCTTGGCGTTGGCGATGAACGCCCGCACCTTCGCGTGGTCCTTCTTGCCCGGCGAAGCCTCCACTCCGCTGGTGACATCCACGGCGTACGGCCGGACTTGGCGGACAGCTTCCAGCACATTGTCGGGAGTGAGGCCGCCGGCCAGGATGATCGGGCCCAACATCTGGGCCTCAGCGGCCAGATCCCAGTCGATCGTGACGCCCGTCCCGCCCGGCTTCCCCTCGACGAAGGCGTCCAGGACAAACCCGCTGACCTGGTATGTGGTCATGCGCTCGAGGTCCCGGCTGTCGCGGATGCGGATGGCTTTGATGACCGAGCGCCCAAGTTCGGCGCAATACTGAGGAGATTCCTCACCATGCAGTTGAGCCAGGGGAATGTTGCACTCCTCCATGATCCGACGGACGACGCTCAGGTCCTCGTTCACGAACACCCCGACCGGCACCACGAACGGCGGCAGACGGGAGATGATCTCGGCGGCCGTCTTCGGGTCCACCGCCCGCGGACTCTTGGCATAGAACACGCACCCGACGGCGTCCGCGCCGTCCTGCACCGCGGCCACCGCATCGTCCAGATTGGTGTTCCCGCAGATCTTGACCTTCACCATAGGGCCGGCATTCTAGCCCGGAATATTCAGGAATATCTACTACGGCACCCGATACTCTCGCCCGGCGCGGCTTTTCTCGTTCGGCCTCCTCGACGTACTACACGAGTACGCCTGCGTCTGCCTCACTTGCGAGAAGCCACGGCGGGCTTCGGTCTCAGCTGCCTCGCTACGACATCCCTGAATAATCCGGGCTAGGCTCGCCCGCGATCCGTTGCAAACTATCTGAACGCCGTTCGGCCAAGACCTCACGGCTACGGACGCCGCAGGTGTGTCTTGAATGAATTGCGCGAACCGTTTATGCTGGGACTTCAACATGAGGCGAACAAGCAATGCAGGTTGAGTTCCTCGGCCACGCCGGGGTCATCATCACGGCCGGCAAGATGCGCGTGGCCTGCGACCCGTGGCTCCTCCCGCGCGGGGCCTTTCACGCGAGCTGGTTCCAGTTCCCGTGCAACCATCACTTGTGGGAACGAGACTACCGCGATCTCACCGCCGTCGTCATCACCCACGAGCAGCAGGATCATCTCGATGTCGCGTTCCTCTCAGAGAAGATCGCGCCGGGCGTCCCCGTCATCATTCCCCACCACCCTTCCCGCTCGCTCTGGAACAAAATTCGAGCCGCGTGCGCGAATCCCATCACCGAGGTCAAACCCGGTGTTGACCACCAACTCGGAGAAGGCTTGCGGGTTCTGTTCACCACTGAAGACACGCCGATCACCCCGTGCGCAGCAGCGACCTTCCAAACCAGAGAGGCCGTGTTGATCAACATGAGCAACGCCCGGCTTTCGGTCAAACAGCGCGACACCTTGAAATATCGTCTCCGGGGCCGGAACGACGCGCTGCTCGTCCAGTGCGCCGGGGTGGACTGGAATCCGATCTGCTACCGCCATCCCGAAGAGAAGATGCTGGCCCTTTCCGTGCAGAGACGCGTCGAGCAGCTTGAGTATGCCTTCCAGACACTGGACCGGATGCCGCCGCGGATCGGGCTGCCGTTCGCCGGTCCTCCTGCCTTCCTGGAGGACTCGCTTTTCCGTTTCAACGATGACCTCGGCGGGAAAGGTATCGTGCCGGACCAAAAGCGCGCTCACGATTGGCTGCGTGTCCGCGGCTACACACGCCGCCTCGAGATCCCCCTACCGGGGGATCGGCTGAATTTGATCAATGGCGAGTTCATGCCTGATCAAGCGGTCAGGCGGGAGTTCTCGTTCGACCGGAAGGACGCGTATCTCAAGGCCTATGCCGACCGGATGCAGCCAGCCATCGCCGCCTACCTGGCAAATCTGCCGCAGCCAGCCGGAGATCTCTTCGAGCCATTTCGCGCCTACGCGCAGCGTGTGGGCGAGGCGAACGAGTCTCTGGTGGAAGCGCTCAAGATGGAGCTCCGGTTCGTGGTGGAAGGCTCCCGCGGCGGGGACTTCCTCGTGCGATGCGATGCCGGCGCGCTGACGCTCGAGCGCACGGGAGATCAAACCACCGCGTGTACAGTCACTCTCGACAGCGTGTGGCTGAATCAGATTCTGCACCACAACTTGTCGTGGAAGGACTTCTTCCTTTCGCTTCGCGTCTCGGTGGAGCAAGACCCTTCGGCGGAGGACGATCACGTGCTGTCCTGGCTCAAGCTGGTCGAGCCCCAGGCGCTCTCGGACGACCTGATGGAAACGACCAGGGAGAAGCCGGCCCATGCGTGACCGCATCTAACCATGCCTGCATTCTTCGTCCCACTCAAAGAGATCGCCGCTCTCACACAGGGGGCGCTCCTGGGACGTCCTGATCTCGTCATCACCGGTGTGGCCGGGCTGAGCGACGCCGGACCCGGCGATCTCTCCTTTGTGACCGGCGAGGCCGCATCCAAGGAAGCTGCGTCCACGCGGGCCCTCGCCCTGCTCGTCCCCCGGCCTATCGACGGATTGGCGTCCGCCCAGATCGTCGTAACCAACCCCGCCCTGGCCATGACGCAGGTCGTGGAGAAGTTTTTCGTCCCCCAACGTCCTGCCCCTGGCGTCAGCAAGCTTGTCAGTCGAGGAAACGAAGTCGTCCTCGGCGAAGGCGTGTCGATCTGGCCGTTCGTCACGCTCGACGACCGGGTGTCCATCGGACGCGGCACGACGCTCTATTCCAACGTCTTCGTCGGCGAAGGCGGCGTCATCGGCGAGGACTGCGTGATCTATCCCAACGTGACGATCCGTGAAGGGGTGACCATCGGCAATCGGGTGATCATCCACTCGGGGACGGTCGTCGGCAGCGATGGGTTCGGCTACATCCAGGAAGGCGGGCGGCATCACAAGATCCCCCAGGTTGGCACGGTGGTCATCGAGGATGATGTGGAGTTAGGCGCTAATGTGACTGTGGACCGCGCCACTTTCGGCAAGACGATCGTCCGGCGCGGCACGAAAGTGGACAACCTGGTCCAGATCGCCCACAATGTCGAGGTCGGCGAGCACAACATCCTGGTGGCGCAGGTGGGCATCGCGGGCAGCAGCAAGACGGGCCATCACGTGATGGTCGGCGGGCAAGCGGGCATCGCCGACCACGTGACGGTCGGCGACTTCGCCATGATCGCCGCGCGCTCGGGCCTGAACCGCGACGTGCCCGCCAAGGAGGTCGTCGCCGGCGCCCCCGCCCTGCCGCGCATGGAGTGGCTCAAGGCCATGGCCATCGTGGCCAAGCTCCCCGAGCTCCGCCAGCAGGTCCGCGATTTGGAAGATCGGTTGAAAGCCTTGGAGACCAAGGCCGCGGCGAAACCCATGGCCAGGCGCAATCCGCCACAAAAGACTTCCCTTGCCGCAAAGCCCAAGGCCAAATCACGCAAGAGAAGGTAGGGAGGATTACATGGGCGACGAAGAAGAACGAAGGCGGACGCCCCGGTACTATCTCGTCTCTCGTGTCGACGTGGTGGTGGCCGGCAGCGGCGATCCCTTGTGGGGAGCGATCGCCAATATCAGCCGAACCGGGACCACGCTGTACATCCGGCAAACTCTGAAGCCGCGCATCAAGGTCACGCTGCGGTTCCGTTTCCAAGCTGCGGGTGGGCGGGAGGTTATCGAGGACGTGAACGCGACGCTTGTGTGGCAGCGCGGAGAGACGGTGGGGATGGACTTATTCCTGGACGCAAAAGCCTTCACAAATGGGGTTTCTAACACACGTGCAGCGGGTAATGGCCTGCTGGTTCTTCCCTTCATGTCCTTTCATTTCATAGAGATACGCGCCTCCTGCAAACGGCCCGTAGTTTGCACACTCTGTGAAGGGTGACAGATTTGAAATCTGTCCCCCTCAAGTTGGAAGGAGTGTGTCATGGTTGCGACAAGGAAGAGTCAGCTTCTCGCCTCATTCGTCGTGACGCTTGCCACAGCGACCCTCTTGGCTACCAGTGCCATCAGTGCGACGCCCGAACCAACAGCAATTCAACCTCAGGTGGAAGTGCCCGCACCGATGACTCACCCTGAAACCAAGACGGCCCCGGCAAGCGAGCCGAAGAACGCCGAAGAGCCGTCCCAAAACGGGAAGACCGACAAGAAGAAGGGGCGCATCACAGCCATGATGCTAGCCCTCTTCGCCGTGATCACTGGCCACCAAGGCACCACCCGCTAAACCGCAACCAACCTCCAAAAGGATTTCGAGAATTTTGCGGGTGGCGTTGAGCGGGACCCGCGCTATCCTCTCATCGCCTTTATCAGCTCTGTAATCGCCGCTTGGGGGTCGGGAGCCGCGAGCACCGCTGAGACAACCGCGCAGCAGTCGGCGCCGGCGGCGACGACCTCACGGACATTCTTGGTCGTGATCCCGCCGATCGCCACAATCGGCACCCGCACCTTCGCCCGCACCTCCCGCAGCCCGGCTATGCCGACGACCGGGTCCCGATGCTCCTTCGTGGACGTCGGAAAGATCGGTCCGAAGCCGATGTAGTCCGCTCCACCGGCGTCGGCATCGAGCGCTTGATTCATCGTATGCGTCGAGATCCCGATCAGCTTGTCGGGTCCCAGGATCACCCGTGCATCGGCCAGCGGCAGGTCCTCCTGTCCCAGATGCGCTCCATCCGCGCCGACCGCCTGCGCGACATCCACCCGGTCGTTCACGATGAACGTTCCCCCACCAGCCCGGACCACCGCGCATAACTGAGCCGCCAGGTCGTAGAACTCGCCTGCGTGAGGGGTTTTCATGCGCAGTTGAAAAAGACGCACTCCGGTTGTGAGCGCGGCCTTGACGAGATCGGTCAATGACAGGGAGCTCGCGACGGCCGGGTCCAGGATCAGATAAAGCCCTGCCGGGAAATGGACGCGTCGGGGTACCCGTTGCTCCCGGTTGCAACGGGTCGAATCGTCCGGGGCGGGTGGGTGCAATGGGCGCATTGGCCCCACCACGCTCAGCTTGTCGGCGGCGGAGAGGAGAAACGCTCGAGGAAGGAGGTGGAGAAACGGCCCTTTTGAAAGTCGGGATCGTCGAGGATGCGGCGGTGCAGCGGGATCGTAGTCTTGATCCCTTCCACCACGCACTCATCCAACGCGCGCCGCATCCGGGCAAGCGCCTCCTCGCGCGTCAGGCCGTGGACGATCAGTTTCGCGATCAGCGAGTCGTAGTGAGGGGTGATCTCGGACCCCGGCTCGACCGCCGTATCCACCCGGACCCCCGGACCGCCCGGCGGATGGCAGCGCGTGATCAGCCCCGCACACGGCGCGAAGGTGTCCGGACACTCGGCATTGATCCGGCACTCAATGCTGTGGCCGATCATCTTCACGTCCTGCTGCTTCCAGGACAGCGGCTGGCCCGCGGCGATCCTGACCTGCTCCTTGACGAGATCGATGCCGGTAACCTCTTCGGTGATGGGATGCTCGACCTGGATCCGCGTGTTCATCTCCATGAAATAGAACCGGCGCTCCTTGTCCAGCAGGAACTCCACGGTCCCGGCGTTCCGGTACCGGACCGCCTGGGCAGCTTCAACCGCCACACGGCCCAGTTCGCGCCGGAGGCGGTCGTCTACAGCCGGCGACGGCGTCTCCTCAAGGAGCTTCTGGTAGCGGCGCTGGACGGAACAGTCCCGCTCCCCGAGATAGATCGTCCGGCCGCGCTCGTCCGCCAGGATCTGGACCTCAATGTGGCGCGGCTCGAGGAAGTACCGCTCCACGTACACGCTCTGGTTGCCGAACACCGCGTTGGCCTCCGCGCGGGCTGCCTGGAAAGCGTGCGCCAGTTCATCCTCCTTGTTCACCACCCGCATCCCGCGCCCTCCGCCCCCCGCCGACGCCTTGATGATCACCGGGTAGCCGATCTTGGCCGCCACCTCCGCGGCCTCCTGCTCGCTCGTGATCACTCCCTCGCTGCCGGGCAGCACCGGCAAGCCATGGCGGCTCATCATGTCTCGCGCTTTCGCCTTGTCCCCCATCGTGCCGATGTTCTCTGAGGTCGGCCCAATAAACTTGATGCCGATGGATTCGCACACCTCGGCGAAGTGGGCGTTCTCGGCCAGGAAGCCGTACCCCGGGTGGATGGCGTCACAGGCGGTGATCTCCGCCGCGCTCAGGATGTTCGGGATGTTGCAGTAGCTGAGCGCCGGATCGGCCGGTCCGATGCACAGGTGCTCGTCCGCGAGCCGCACATGCAGGGAGCCTTTGTCCACTTCAGAATGGACGGCCACGCTGCGGATGCCCAGTTCCTTGCAGGCCCGGATGACCCGCACCGCGATCTCGCCGCGGTTGGCCACGAGGATTTTCTTGAACACCCCTCAGCCCTCCGGTTGGGTACCCGGCTCGATCAGAAAGAGCGGCTCGCCGTACTCGACCGGCTTGGCGTTCTCCATGAGAATCTTAGCCACGCGCCCGTCGACATCGGACTCGATCTCGTTCATCAGCTTCATGGCCTCGACGATGCAGAGCACCTGACCTTTCTTGACGTACGAGCCTTCCTCCACGTACACCTCGGCGTAAGGAGACGCCGACCGGTAGAAGGTCCCCACGATGGGCGAGCGCACGGTCACCAGGCCTTCCGTGGACGGCTCGGCCGTCGACGCGTCGCTCGGAGCAGCGGCGAGCCCGGCAGCGGAAACGGGCACGGACACCTCGACGGATGGGGAAGGCCCGGCTGCCCCTTCGCGCCGCAGCCTGATCCGGAGCCCATTGCGTTCGACCTCGAGGTCGCAGACGCCCGCGTTCTGGAACACCGCGATCAGGTCCTGCAGGACCGTGGGATCCACCAGGGCGTCCGGACGCGGCTTGGGCTGCGCCGTGGCGGGCTTCCTGGCGGATTTGGCGGGGTGGCGTTTCATCAGGCCCGTTCCACGTATTCGCGCGTGCGGGTGTCCACCTTGACCACCACCCCTTCCTCGATATACAGCGGCACCTTGATGGTCGCTCCGCTCTCCAGGATCGCCGGCTTCGAGCCGCCGGAAGCCGTGTCGCCGCGCACGCCCGGTTCCGTCTTCACGATTCTGAGCTCGACAAAGACCGGCAGCTCCAGCCCGATCGGCGTCCCTTTATGAAGCAGGAGCGTGACGGTCATGTTCTCCTTGAGGAGGTCCCAGCCATCTCCCAGGTGCGCCCGGTCAAACGTCAACTGCTCATAGGTCGTCGTGTCCATGAAGGTGTACTGGTTACCCTCTGCGTACAGAAAGGTCATCTCCCGCTCGTCGAGATCGGGCGTGGGCAGCTTGTCTCCCGAGCGGTAGGTCCGTTCGATGACGTTCCCGCTCCTGAGACTCTTGAGCTTGGTCCGTACGAAGGCTCCACCCTTCCCGGGCTTGACATGCTGAAATTCGATGATCGTGTAGGGCTCCCCGTCCAGCTCGAGCTTCGCCCCGTTGCGAAATTCCGACGTTGAGATCACGGGTCTGTCTTGCCTCCTCCTGATCCATCTTGCTACTTCTTCGCTGTGGCCTGTTGCGCCCGCACGTGCGCGACGGCGGCCCGCAGTCCCAGCACATAGCTGTCCGGGCCGAACCCTGAAATCTGCCCGACCGCCACACCGGCGATGTAGGAGTGTTGCCGGAACTCCTCGCGCCGATAGAGATTGGAGAGGTGCACCTCGATGGTCGGAATGCCGACCGCCGCGATGGCGTCGCGCAGGGCGATGCTCGTGTGGGTGTAGGCACCGGGATTGATTACCAGCGCATCGTACTGGCCCGCTGCTTTCTGAATCCATGCCACCAGATCGCCTTCGTCATTGGATTGATGGATCGTGAGGCCCGCCCCCAGCTCCTTCGCCAGCGTGTGCAGGTCGCGGTTGATCCCGTCCAGCGTGACCGCCCCGTAGATGTGGGCCTCGCGGGAGCCTAACAGATTCAGGTTCGGCCCATGGAGGACCATGATCTTCACGTCCGGCGACGCCCCCGGATCACGGCGAGCCAGCCTTCCAGCCGGCGGATATGGGCCTTGCGCTTGGCCTGGTCCAAGGTTTTCTGTGATGCCTTCGCCGCAGCTTGACTGGCTCTCACTTCTTCTTCCGTAAGCGCCATGATCTTTTCGTGCAACCGGAGATTGTCTGGCTCCTCGGCGGCAAGGCGGCGATAGACCTCCAAGCCTTTCTCACGGTATCCCTGCGAGATGTAGAGCTCAGCCAGGGTCACGCTATCCGTGACCTCCCCGGAGCCTTCCATGGTCAGCGAGAGCTCTCCTCCGGCAGAAGCACTGGCGGCGTGGTCCGCCTTGACATTCGCATCTGCCGCCGCCTTGGCAGCCTCGTGCTTTTCCGGGTGTTGGGCCTTCTTGGCCTGTGCTGCCTTGGCTCCGCCGCCCTGCAACTCCTCGAGCCGATGGCTCATCTCACGGTCCTTGGGATTGGCGTGGAGGATGGTCTCGCACGCCTTGACCGCCGACGCCGTATCCCCGAGCTCGTGATACACCTGCGCGAGCTTCCGGTAGGCCGCGAAATTGTCCGGCGCGGCCTTGATGACCTGCTCCAGCTCCACGCGGGCCAGCGCCAGATCCCCGGAGGTCCGGTAGACTTCGCCCAGCATGACCCGGGCGCTGACCATCTTCGGGAATTTCTTCAGCCCCTGTTGGAGCACTTCAATGGCTTTGCCGAACTGTCCCGCGTCGACGAGTTCCTTGGCATCAGCCATGAATGCGTGGGGTGCTGATTCGCTTGCCATCAGGGATTCCCTCCTGTTCGCCTCCGAGTGTCTGTACGGGGCTTCCCAGCCTACGGAAGTGAGAGCACCGCGTCAAGAATTCGGTGCGCCAGTTCATGCTTGGACATGAGCGGCAATCCCTCACAACGGCCCGCGCGGTCCAGCAAGGTCGCGCGGTTCGTGTCGGTGCCAAACCCGGCTCCGGGCTCCGTCAGGTCGTTGGCGACGATCAGGTCCAGCGCCTTGTCGCGCAGCTTGCCCCTGGCGCGCGCGACCAGATCGCCCGTCTCTGCCGCGAACCCGACCACGACCTGCCCGGCCCGTCGCAGCGGCAGTTCCTTCAAAATGTCCTTGGTCGGCTCCAGCGCCAGCATCCGCACGTCGCGACCTTTCGGCACCTTGCCCCTGGCCGGGCGCGCCGGCCGGAAATCGGCGACCGCCGCCGCCATGATCAGCACATCGGTGCCTGGGAAACGGGTGACGACTTCTTTGCGCATCTCCTCAGACGTGACCACTGGGACGTACGTGACGTTGGGAACGGGCGCGAGACTCGTCGGCCCCGCGACCAGGACGACGTCAGCGCCACGATCCCGTGCGGCTTCCGTCAGGGCCCAGCCCATCTTCCCGGACGAGCGGTTCGACAGGAACCGCACCGGATCGAGCGGTTCCTGTGTGGGCCCGGCCGTGATGAGGACCCGCCGGCCGCGGAAGTCCTTGGCGCAGAGCGCCCCGGAGATCGCCGCCAAGATGGCGTCCTCGTCGGGAAAGCGCCCCTGGCCAACCCGGCCAGACGCCAACGGCCCGACCCCCGGCTCCAGCACGGCTACCCTGCGTTGACGGAGCGTCCGTACGTTGGCGCGGACCGCCGGGTGGGTCCACATGCCGCCGTCCATGGCGGGAACCACCATCACCGGGCACTCCGCCGCAAGCACCAGCGCGGTGAGGAGATCGTCGGCAAGGCCATGCGCCAGCTTGGCGACGCAGTGGGCAGAGGCCGGCGCGATTGCGATCAGATCGGCTCCGCCCGCGAGCGCGAGGTGCGGCATGACATTCATAGCGGGAGGGGGCCCCGCGGAACGCGCCCCTCCCGCACCCACCTCTCCGCTCGACGACGGAAACAGATCGGTGCCGACGGGGTGGCCCGTGAGCGCCTCAAAGGTCAGCGGTGCGACGAAGCGCTGTGCGGTGTGCGTCATGACCACGCGCACCGTTGCCCCTTCGGTCATCAGGCGGCGTGCCAGCGACGCCGCCTTGTAGGCGGCGATGCTGCCGGTCACTCCGAGCACGATGGTCTTCCCCGTCAAGCGCACGGCAGGCGCGAGGGGGACGCGATTAGTCGTCTTCACTCGCCTCCGCAGGCTTGGAGTCATCCACCATGACGCTCAAGTCCTTCTTGATCTCGCTCGCGTCTTCACCGGCCACGTGCGCCAGGGTCAGCCGTTCAAGCTCCCGCTCCCGTTGCTTGCGCGCTTCCTTCATGGCCTGACGGGCCTCCTTCCCGACCAAGAACTTCACCTTGCCCTTCAGCACCTCTTCCAGCGCAATCGTCGTCGGTTTGGTGTGCTTGGTCGCGATCACCGGCCGGGTGCCCTGCATAAACTGCCGGGCCCGCTGGGCCGCAATGATCACCAGCCGGCTCCGTGATTCGATCGGCAAATCCTGATACTCGGGCATCAGCGATAACGTTTCCATTACCGATCCTCCTGCGTTTCCCCCTCATTTCCCATCAATGCCTGTTCCACAGCGGATAAGTCCAGCAAGGCCGTCCGGCTGCGCTCGGCCAGCACGATGGCCTCGAGCTGCCGCACGGCAGACTTAAAGTCTTCGTTGATGATCACGTGGGCATAGTCCCGATAGTTCTTCACTTCGTCCCGGGCCTTTTTCAGCCGCCTGGCGATCTCGTCCGGCGCATCTCCCTTCCGGTCCTCCAGGCGCTGGCGCAGCACCTCCAGTGACGGCGGCAAGATATAGATCGATACCGCGTCCGGTTCGTGCCGCCTGATCTGCAAGGCCCCCTGGGTATCGATGTCAAGGAGGACGTCGATCCCCTGCGAGATCCATTCCTTGATGGGGGCTCGGGGGGTCCCGTAGAAATGGCCATAGACCTCAGCCCACTCCAGAAAGGCGCCTACCTTGATCATATCCCGGAAGGTGGCTTCATCCACGAAGTGGTAGTGTCGGTCCGCAATTTCCGCCGGACGCTGCTTGCGGGTGGTGTAGGAAACCGAGTAGCGCAAATCCGGCACCTGGCTGACGAGTTGCTGACACAGGGATGTCTTGCCGGCGCCTGAGGGAGCCGACACCACGAACAGGATACCCTGACGGCGCTTCACGATGGCGTCCTTATTCGACATTCTGCACCTGCTCGCGGATCTTCTCGAGCTCCGCCTTCACGGCGACGACCTCCTGGGTCACCACCGTGTCGCCGACCTTTGACCCGATCGTGTTGATCTCGCGGTTCATCTCCTGCAACAGGAAATCCAGGCTCCGCCCCACCGGCTCGGTCTTGCGGAGAAACGCCCGGAACTGGTCCAGATGGCTGTCCAAGCGGGTCAGCTCTTCGCTCACGTCGCTGCGATCGGCCAGGAGCGCCACCTCCTGCGCCAAGCGGCTCTGATCCACGCTGTCCCTGCCCGCCCCCGCACCCTCCATGAGCCGTTTGATCCGTTCTTGCAGGCGTGCGGCGCGCTCGTCCACGATGGCTGGGAGCCGTTGACGGATCGTGCGCAGGCGCCCTTCCACCTCCTGTAATCGCGCCAGAAGGTCCCGCTCCAGCGTGCGGCCCTCATGGCGGCGCATCTGGTCGAGCGCTTTCAGCGCCAGGCCCAGCACGCGCTCCACCGCACGGACCGCGCCCGGCTCTTCGGCTGCCAGCTCCGCCGGCCTGATGACGTCCCGGAAGCTGGCGAGCAGGGTCGCATCCGGCGAGCCTTTGAGCCCGAGCTCCCGCTGCAACTCCTTCAGCAACGTGTGATAGCGGCGCGCGAGCGACCGGTCCAGGATGATCCCGCGCCCGGGATCCCGCTCGCCGCTGAAATTCACTGTGACATCCACCCGCCCGCGAGCCACCCGGGCTTGGACCAGGTCGCGGATCCGGTCCTCATGGGCCTGCAAGGCGCGTGGCAGTTTGGCCATCACCTCGCTGTGCCGGTGGTTCACCGAGCGGACTTCCACGGTAATTGGCGTTCCCTTATGCCGTCCCTCGGCGCGACCGTACCCCGTCATGCTCCGGATCATGCCGGCCGCTTTCCTTCCCACGGGCAAAGGTCGTACAGGCGGCACTCATGGCACCTGGGCGCGCGCGCCTGACAGATATGCCGTCCATGGAGCAGCAACTGGTGCGAGGCCCTGGTCCAGGCGCCCTTCGGCAACAGGCGCTGCAACGCGACTTCGATCTTCTCCGGATCGTCCGTATCCACCAGGCCCAGCCGCCGGGTGACCCGCTTGACATGGGTGTCGACCACCACGCCGGGAACCCCGAAGCAGTTGCCCAGGATGACGTTGGCCGTCTTCCGCCCGACGCCCGGCAGGGTGACCAACTCCTCCATGGTCCCGGGCACTTCCCCGCCAAACCGGCTGACCAAGGCCTGGCCGGTCTTGATGAGGCTCCGAGCCTTCGTCCTGTAAAATCCGGTCGGTCGAATCTCCTCTTCCAGTCTGGCCGGGTCCGCCTTCGCATAGTCATTGGCCGTCTGATACCGGGCAAAGAGCCCCTTCGTCACCTGGTTCACCCGCTCATCCGTGCACTGGGCCGATAGGATGGTCGCCACCAGCAACTGGAGCGGTGTCTTGTAGTGAAGAGCCACCTGGGGGCTCGGAAACTCTTCATCCAGCAGCTTTAGGAGCCGGTCCGTGGTCCTCAATGGCTCCCCCTCGTCGAAACCTCCGCGGGACCGACGGCCTAGGCCATCCAATTCATGACCGACCTACGTGAAAGTCACGAGACCGGGCGAGGCCATCTCTACGGAGGGACCCACAACCCTTGGAAAAGTGGGCCTATGCTAGCAGGAAAGGCCAGCCTGGGTCAAACTCCAGAGCTGCTTTTCGACTGCGTCCAGCAGGGGGATCAGCGTGTCGGGCCGCACGGCCGAGACTGCCAGCCCGCCGAGGCGCGCGCTCACCACCGTAGCCTGTGCCGGGTCCACCAGATCGGCCTTGTTCAGGACCAACAGGCGCGGCAGACGATCAAGCTTAAGCTCACGCAGAATGTCCTCCACGGCCGCCACCTGCCGCTCCAGGGTCAGGCTACTCAGGTCCGCCACATGGAGTAACAGGTCGGCGTCGCGCAGTTCCTCGAGCGTGGCGCGGAATGCGCCCATCAGTTCCTCGGGCAGATTCCGGATGAACCCGACCGTGTCGGTCACAATCGCTTCCCGCTCCTCCGGAAAGCGCAGGCGGCGGCTCGCCGTGTCCAGCGTCTCGAAGAGGCGGTTGTTCGCCGTCATCCGGCTGCGCGTCAGGACGTTCAGCAGCGTGGACTTGCCGGCGTTGGTGTAGCCCACGATCGAGATGATCGGCACCGCCCGACGCAGGCGCCGGGCCCGCTGCTGCATGCGGGTCCGCGCCAGCGCCTCCATCTGCTTTTCGAGATGGCTGATGCGGTCCCGCACGCGGCGCCGATCCACTTCCAGTTTCGTCTCGCCGGGTCCGCGCCCACCGATGCCCCCCGCCAACCTCGACATCGCCGTGCCGCGTCCGGTGAGGCGAGGCAGGAGGTAGCGCAACTGCGCGAGCTCCACCTGCAGCTTGCCCTCACGGCTGTGCGCCCGCCGGCTGAAGATGTCGAGAATCAACTGGGTCCTGTCGATGACCTTCAATTCGGTCACGGCGGCAATGGCCGTGGCCTGCGCGGGCGACAGGTTCTGATCGAAGACGAGGTAGTCTACCCCGTGTTGCAAGGCCTTGATGACGACCTCTTTGAGCTTGCCGCTGCCCAGCAGGTACTTGGGATGCAGCGCCTGTGGCCGCTGAACCACCGTGTCCAGCACCATGAGGCCGGCCGAGCGGGCCAGATCGGCCAGCTCCGCGAGCGACTCTTCCTGATCGGCGTGGGTCTGCCGCGACACGCTGACCAGAATTGCCTGCTCTTGGATGTCGTCCGCGAGATGCACGGTGCGGGTCCGGCTCAGCTCCTCGTCGAGCGCGCCGAGAAATTCGCCCAGGTTAACCTGGCAGTCCTGCACGGAGACCGGCGACCAGACCTCATAGGATTTGCCGGCTGGATTCGGCGGGAGGATGTTCGCCGCATAGAGATGGCCAGGCTGGCCGTCGGCGCGCACGCCGAGGGCCGCGATCAGGTCCAAGCGCAGGAGCGCCAAGTCGGTCAGGTCGTCCTGACTCAACGGTTCGTCGCGCAGATGCGTGTGGACCAGCCGAATGCCGCGAAGCGATTGCCGGCCGAGGCGATAGTCCGAGAGGTCGGGCAAGACGACCTCTCGGTCGTTCCCGACAATGACGTCCTCGATCATGCCCCGACGATTGATCAGCAGGCCGATCTGGCGCCCGATCTCGCGGGAGAGCCCCGCGCAAAACCGGGCTAGCTCCCAGGAGATGATGGCATCTTCGGGCACCCGGCGGCGGTAGACATGCTCCAACCGCCTCAGTTGGCTTGGCTTGAGCCCGGTTAGATTACCATGAGGAGAAGGAATCGGGCGCCCTCCTTACGCTCGTCAGCCTCCAATGACCCAGTCCGCTCGAGGTTCGAAATCCAGCGACGCGACACGACCTTCGCGCAACAGCCGCGCGCCGGCTACAGCGATCATGGCCCCATTGTCGGTGCAGTAGCCAACCGGGGGGATATGGATGGTGATCCCCTCGTCGCGCCCGCGAGCCTCGAAGCGCGCACGAAGCTGCGAGTTGGCGGCCACGCCGCCCGTCACCACAACGTCGCGCACGCCGCAGCGCTTGGCGGCGAACAGCGATTTCTCCACTAGGACGTCCACGATGGCCTGCTGAAATCCAGCCGCCACGTCCGGCACATGCCAGGAACGACCCTCGGCCTCCCGATCCCGCAGGTAATACAGTAAGGCAGTCTTGATGCCGCTGAAGCTGAAATTGAGGTCCTCGCACGTCGGGTACGGACGGGGGAACGGCGCCCGCTCCGGGTCGCCCTCCCCTGCCAGCCGGTCAATCACGGGACCGCCGGGATAGCCCAAGCCGAGCATCTTGGCAGCCTTGTCGAAGGCCTCTCCTGCCGCGTCGTCCAGTGTCCGTCCCAGCAGTTCCGGCTCGTCCCACGTCTTGACGTGATAGAGATTCGTGTGGCCACCCGAGGCAATCAGCGCCACGAAAGGCGGGGCCACGGCGCCAGCACCCAGGCTGGCCGCGCAGAGATGGCCTTCCAGATGATTGACGGGAAACAACGGGATCCGCAACGCGTAGGCCAACGCCTTGCCGTAGGCGACGCCGACCAGGAGCGCACCGATGAGTCCGGGCCCTCCAGTCACCGCGACCGCGCTCAACTCGTGCGGGCCGATCCCCGCACGGGTCAAGGCCTCCCGCACGACCTGGTCGATGGTCTCGATGTGGCGGCGGCCGGCCAATTCGGGCACTACGCCCCCGTAGCGGGCATGGGTCTCCACCTGCGAACGTACGATCTCGGCGAGTACGGCACCATCCGCGCGGGCAACGGCAGCGGCGGTTTCGTCACAGGATGTCTCGATGCCCAGAATCACGGATGGGGCTCAGACAGGACGGGGGGAGACGGCGCAGTCCACACAGAAGCGAACTGGTAGGCGTGGTCGCACTCAGAATCAACAGAGCGGAGCGGCCAACGGTGGGAACAACCCCGGGACGCCTGGCCAGCCGGTCATACGCCGGCCAGGGCCTCCTCTTCGACGAAGGCTGGCGCCCCGCCTTTCATGACCACTTTGATCTTGCGGAACTCCCGGAACCGCCCCTTGATCAACTCTTCGGAGAGCGGGTCGCCGATGCTCTTCTGGATGCACCGACGCATCGGACGGGCGCCGTAGATGGGCTGGTAGCCTTCCTGGATCAACCAGGCCTTGACCTCGTCCGACACCTCAAGCTCGATCCCGCGATCGGCCAGGCGCTGGTTCAGCTCCGCGAGGAGGTTGTCCACGATCGTCACCAAGTGCGACTTCTCGAGCGAGTGGAAGACCACCACTTCGTCGATGCGGTTGAGGAACTCGGGGCTGAAGGTGTGCTTGAGTTCGCCCAGGATGTCTTCCTTGTGGCGGCGATTGACGTCCTCCGAGGTGTCCCGCTGGAAGCCCAGCGAGGCTCCTTTGATCAGCCTGGTGCCGAGGTTGGAGGTCATGATGATGACCGTGTTCTTAAAGTCCACCTTCCGGCCGAGGCTGTCCGTGAGGACGCCGTCGTCCAATACCTGTAAGAGCACGTTGAAGAGATCCGGGTGCGCCTTCTCGATCTCATCGAAGAGCACCACCGAGTACGGCCGGCGGCGGACTTTCTCCGTGAGTTGGCCGCCCTCTTCATAGCCCACGTAGCCGGGAGGTGCCCCGAACAAGCGGGAGCTGCTGAACTTCTCCTGGTACTCGGACATGTCGATCCGGATGAGGGCATCCTCGGTGTTGAACAGGAACTCGGCGAGCGCCCGAGCCAGCTCGGTCTTCCCCACGCCCGTCGGTCCCAAAAAGATGAAGGACCCGATCGGCTTCTTGGACTCTTTGAGTCCGGCCCGCGAGCGCCGGATGGACCGTGCGACGGCGGAGACGGCTTCCTCCTGGCCGACGACGCGCTTGTGCAACGCCTCTTCCATCCGCAGCAACTTCTGGGACTCCTCCTCTTCCAGCTTGAAGAGCGGGATCCCTGTCATCTTGGAGACCACGTAGGAGACGTCCTCCTTCGCGATGACTGGCCGACTCTTCTCCTGGCTCTTCTTCCACTCGCGCTTCGAGTCTTCCAACAGTTTCCGCAGCCGCTCTTCCTCTTCGCGGAACTTCACGGCCTCCTCGAAGTTCTGCAACGCGATCGCCATCTCCTTCTCGCGCGAGACCTTCTTCAACTCCTGTTCCATCGCCCGCAGATCGCCCGGCAGGGCGTAGGCCTGCAGCTTGGCCCGGGACCCGGTCTCGTCGATCACGTCAATGGCCTTGTCCGGGAAGAAGCGGTCGGTGATGTACCGGTCTGCCAGCTTGACGGCTTCGGCGATGGCCTCTTCGGTAATCTCCACCCCGTGGTGGCTCTCGTAGCGATCGCGCAGGCCCTGGATGATGCGGATGGTCTCTTCCACGCTGGGTTGCTGCACGTAGATCGGCTGGAAGCGCCGCTTTAGCGCCCCGTCTTTCTCGATGTGCTTGCGGTACTCGTCCAGGGTGGTCGCGCCGATGCACTGGATCTCCCCGCGCGAGAGCGCGGGCTTCAGCATGTTGGACGCGTCGATGGACCCTTCCGCCGCCCCGGCCCCGACCAGGGTGTGCAGCTCATCGATGAAAATGATGATGTTGCCCGCCTGGACGATCTCCTTCATGACGACCTTGAGGCGTTCCTCAAACTGGCCGCGGTATTTGGTGCCGGCCACGAGAGAGCCCAGGTCCAGCGCGATGACGCGACGGTTCAAGAGATTGTCGGGCACCTCCGCGCTCACGATCCGCTGGGCAAGGCCCTCGACGATCGCCGTCTTGCCCACGCCGGCTTCTCCGATCAGCACGGGGTTGTTCTTGGTCCGCCGGCTGAGGATCTGCAGCACCCGCTCGATCTCGTCCAGCCGGCCGATGACCGGATCCAGCGAGCCCTCCTGCGCGAGATGGGTGAGGTCTCGCCCGAACTCATCCAGCGCCGGGGTATTGCTTTTCCGGTCGCGCTCCCGCGGCGAGCTCTTCCGCAGGAACGAGACGGTCAACTGGCGGGCAGTCAGAAGATTGGCGCCCAGGCTCCGGAGAATCTTCCCGCCGATGCCTTCTTCCTCGCGGAGCAGGCCCAACAGGAGGTGCTCGCCGCCGATGTGGTTGTGGCCCAGCAACCGGGCTTCTTCGACCGCGTACTCGATCACTTTCTTCACTCGCGGGCTGAAGGGAATCTCCCCGAAGGTCATCGTCGTGCCACCTCCCGGTAGGTTCCGCTCGATTTCGAGACGGATCTGCTCGGTGGAGAGTCCCATTTTCTTCAGGATCATCAGGGCTACCCCGTCGGTCTCGCGAAGGATGGCCAAGACCAGGTGCTCGGTGCCCAGGTAGTCGTTCTGGTGCCGCTCGGCCTCTTCGCGCGCCAAGACGATGATCTTTCTGCCCTTGTCGGTGAACCGTTCAAACATCCTGTGTCTCCTCCAGGTGGGCCATGCCGTTCGTGGAGAATCTGTGAACGTATTCTAACGGGTGGGCGGGAGAGTGTCAAGGGCGTCCCCCGCGCGACCACCGCCACACGCGTGCACACCGCAAAAATCACTGTAGGTACTACCCCGAAATCGTCTGCGTTGACAATCAATCAGCGCGGCCAGCCCGGATTGTTCATAAATGTCATAGCAAGGCGTTCGAGACCGAAGCCATGGCCCATTGCGACTTGAAGAGCAATGGGCAACCCCGCGCGAGGATCGGGCGACGTAGTAGATATTCATGAACAATCCGGGCTAAAATGCCGCCCATGAAACGCATCGGTATCCTCGTCAAAGCGGAGTCGCCCGATACCGAGGCCCTCCTCAAGGAACTCGTCCCCTGGTTGCGGGCTCGGGGCAAGGACCTGCTGCTCGATCCCGCCACCGCCAAGCTCGTCGGAGCGACTACTTCCTATCCCAAGAAGGACCTCGCCGCACTCGCCGACATGCTGGTGGTCCTCGGCGGGGACGGCACCATGCTGGCGGCGGCCCGCCTCGTCGAAGACCGCCCCATTCCGATCTTGGGCGTCAACACCGGGGGGCTGGGCTTCCTCACCGCCGTCACGCGCGACGAGCTTTTCAAGGCGCTGGAACAGGTGTTCGCCAATACCTACGCGGAAGAGGAACGCCTCATGCTGCGGTCCCGCATCGTCCGGATGGGCAAGCAGGTCGCCGCCGCCGCCGTGCTGAACGACGTGGCGCTCAGCAAGGGCGCCTTGTCCCACATGGTCCAGTTGGAGATCTCCATCGATGGCCAATTCGTCACAGGATTGCGGGGCGACGGGCTCATCATCTCGACCCCGACCGGTTCGACGGCATATTCCATGGCTGCCGGCGGGCCCATCCTCAATCCCGCCGTGCACGCGCTGATCCTCACCCCCATCAGTCCCCACACCCTCACCAACCGTCCGATTGTCATCCCCCAAGAGGCACACGTCGAGGTGAGGCTGGTCAGCAAAGACGAGGGTGCCATGGTGTCGTTCGACGGGCAGGCCGGCATCGCGCTCCAGCCCCGCGACCTGATCGAGGTCCAAGCGTCGGAGAACAAGACGCGGCTGATCCGCTTCGCGGACCGCACCTACTACGATATGTTGCGGAAAAAACTGAAGTGGGGGGAAAGCTAACGGGACGCTGACACCTTCGCCATGGACTTCTTCCGGCGAATGGCGACGAGCATCTCCTCGTTGGTGGGAAACTTGAATTCCTCGATATCGCGGCGCTGCCCTTCTTCCTGCTCCATCTCGCTCAACGCCAACAGATCGTCGACCTGCACGAGGTCCGGTTGACGGCTCTTCACCAAGGCCTCTAGCCGTTTCAGCTTGTGGGCGATCTCCTCCGCCGTCAGAGGCGCTTTGTCCGCCAGGTACCGCAGGACAACCTCACTGCACCACTCCCCGTCCCGCTTGGCCACGCCGACCAGCCCGTCACTGGCCTTGCGGGCCCACCCGCAGAGAAAAACCCCCGGCATGATCGCGCCAGCCGCTTCGTCGTAGGCCTGGAACAGGCTGTCGTCGGGATCGTGCTGCGTCCGGTTGGGGTTCGTGACAAAGACTCCGTTCTTGTACGGAAGCCCGACCGCCTCATCCACGCGGTCCCCGACGGCGAACACGACGCTGTCGCACGGGATCGTGTAGCAGGTCTTCAGCCCGACCGCCGCGGGTTCCGTGCCTTTGAGTTCGAGCTTCGTGTCTTCCACCTCCAAGCCGACGACCTGGTTCTGGCCGTCGGAGAGGACGCGCTTCGGGGAGGACAGGAAATGGAAGTGCATGCGGGACTGGCTCTCCGGCGGCTCGCACTTCGTGAACTCCGCCCGCATCTCGGCCAGGATCTTCTCGGGCGACTGCTGTACCGCTTCCAGGCGCGGAGCGATCCGCGCGATCTCCTTCTGGAGGGAGTCCTGATCGATAGAGGCGCAGACGGCGCGAATCTCCTTGGGGTTGTACTTGCGCTCGGCCGGCCCGCGCCGGACGATCACGTGGACCTCCGCGACGCGGCGGCGGCGCGACAGCCAGTGCGCGATGTCCACCATCACGTCCCCGATGCCGATCACCGCCACGCGCTGGCCCATCTCGAACAGGCGGGTGCTGAACCCCGGCAGCAGGTTATAGTGGTAGACGCTGTCTTTGGCGTGATAGACCCCTTTGGCGGTGTCCCCCTCCACGCCGATGGTCTTGGTGCCCTGGGCCCCGGTCGAGAAGACCAACGCGCTGGGCCCCAGTGCGCGCAGCTCTGACACGGTCAGATGGTAGCCGTTGCCGACCGTCACGTTGCCGAAGTACCGGACGTTGGGGCGCGTCAGGACTTCCCAGTAGCCCTTGCGCAAGCCACCGCGTAACTTGTGCTTGTTGGGGAAAATGCCATACTCGGCGAGCCCGCCGAATTTGATGTCCCGGTTGAGCACCACTACCTCATGTCCCTGCTTGGACATGACGTTGGCGACGGACAGTCCGGCTGGTCCGGCGCCGACGACGACAATCAAATGTTTCGTGCTCATCCGAAGAGTCTTTGTGCCAGCGAGACCCTACCTCGGCAAAAAATAAGGGCCGAAGCTAGCATACCCCCAAAGGGCTTGTCAAAAAGGTTATCCTCCTGCGCTCCCTGGCTTGCCGCCGGTCAAGCCCGGCTCGGTCATGCGCCAGGGATCCAAGAGGTGGGCGAGGCGCTCCGCCGGCAGGACCTTCTTCTCCAGTGCGACTTCGCGGATCGTCTTGCCGGTCCGAAACGCCTCCTTGGCGATCTCGGCCGCCGCTTCGTACCCGATTTCCGGCACGAGCGCCGTGCACATGGCCAGGCTCTGCTCGATGCCGGCCCGGCACCGCTCGGGGTTGGCTCTAAGACCCTCCACGCAGCGAACGGCGAAGTTTTCTGTCGCGCGGGCCATGAGCGCAATGGATTGCAGGAGGTTGTGTGCCATGACCGGCAGCATGACGAGCAACTCGAAGTTGCCGGCCTGGCCAGACACCATGATGGCCGTATCATTCCCCATGACTTGGACAGCCACCATCATCACCGACTCGGCAATGACAGGATTGACCTTACCCGGCATGATAGAGGAGCCGGGCTGGGTCTCCGGCAGGAGGATCTCCCCCAGACCACAGCGCGGACCTGATCCCAGCCATCGGATGTCGTTGGCGATCTTCATCAGGCTGACCGCCACGGTCCGGAGCGCCCCGCTGGCTTCCACCAGCGCATCCTGGGCGGCCTGGGCTTCAAAGTGGTCCTTCGCTTCCTGCAACGGACAGTGGGTCTCGCGGGCCAGCAACGCAATCACGCGCTTGGCGAACTCCGGATGGGCGTTCAAGCCTGTGCCGACCGCGGTGCCTCCCAAAGCCAGCTCCCCCAACGAAGAGCGCACCCGCTCCACTCGCTGCATGCCCAACTCGATCTGTCGCGCGTAGCCCGAGAATTCTTGCCCGAGCCGGACGGGAGTCGCATCCTGCAAGTGCGTGCGTCCGATCTTGACCACGTCGTCGAACTCCTTGGCCTTTGCTGCCAGGGCCGTATAGAGGCGCTTGAGCGCCGGAATCAGCGCCTTGTCGATCTGCTCCAGGGCCGCGACGTGAATGGCCGTGGGGATCACGTCGTTGCTGGACTGTCCGAGATTCGCGTGATCGTTGGGGTGCACGAGCTTGCTGCCCCGCTCCCCCCCCAGCAGTTCAGCCGCCCGGTTGGCGATGACTTCATTGACATTCATGTTGGACGAGGTGCCGGAGCCTGTCTGGAAGACGTCCACGGGGAACTGATCGTCCAGCTGGCCGCCGATCACCTCCTGCGCAGCCCGCTGGATCGCCTTGGCGATCTTGTGGTCCAGCAACCCCAGCTCCGTGTTGACGCGCGCGGCGGCCCACTTGATCAGTCCCAGCGCCCGGATCATGGCGCGGGGCAGCCGCAGGGAGCTGATCGGAAAGTTTTCGATCGCGCGGGCAGTCTGCACACCGTAGTAGGCATCTGCGGGGACGGCGAGCTCACCCATCGTGTCCCGTTCCAGTCGGGTCGCCCTGCCGGCCACTTGCTGCGACGACTGCCTGGACAGGTAGATGACTTTCCCCTGAAACGGCTTCCCGGCAGGTTTGTTCCGCGGCTTCTTCTTCACGCCTCCCCCTTTTGCAATAAGCTCACCCTAGGCAGAACGGCTTTGTCCAGCGCGGGGATTGTAATCCAGTCCGGGGAGCCGCTCAAGCAACAAGCACGGGAGCAGCCGGGCTGCGAACGCGCTCAGTCGCGCTGGTCGAGCGGCAGGTACCGACGCCCGTGCTCCCCCTCGTAGATCTGGTCAGGCCGGTAGAGCTTGTTCTCCCTCAACTGTTCGAGCCAGTGGGCCAGCCAGCCTGCGACCCGGGACATGGCGAAGATCGGGGTAAACGTGTCGCTGGAGATACCCATCTGGCCATAGATGATGCCAGAGTAGAAGTCCACGTTGGGGTACACCTTCTTGTGGGCCAGCAGCTCCAGGCCGACCCGTTCCACCTCCTCGGCCAGTTCATAGAGCGGGGACTTCCCGTACTGGGCGAAGAGCTTCTGCGCCAGTTGCTGGAGGAACACGGCGCGCGGGTCCTTGACCTTGTAGACCCGGTGGCCGAACCCCATGATCGGCTCCTTCCTGTCCAACTTCGCCTGCAGGTACGGACGCACGTGCTCGATCGTGCCGATCTCACGTAGCATGGCCACGACCTCCTCATTGGCCCCGCCGTGCAGCGGCCCTTTCAGGGCACCGATCGCCGAGGCGACGACGGTGTAGGGATCGGCGAGTGTCGAAGCCGTGACGAGCCCGCAGAATGTGGAGGCGTTCATCGTATGCTCGGCGTGGAGGACCAGACACACGTCGAGGATGTCCGCGACGAGCCGGTCGGGCATCCGCTCGGTCAGCATGTACAGGAAATTCTCGCTGAAGCCCAGTTCGTCTCGCGGCGGGACGTGGTCGTCGCCGTGGCGGATGCGCGCGAAAGCCGCCACGATGGTCGGAAGCTTCGCGATGAGCCGCACGGTCGACCAGTAGTTGTTCTCCTGATCGCGGACGTTCCGGCCAGGATAGAACATCCCCAAGGCCGCCACGGCCGCCTGGAGCGCATCCATGGGATGTCCGGTCTCGGGTAGGCACTTGATCAGGTCAATGATCTTGAACTTGATCCGCCTGTGCCTTGCGATATCCGCGGTGAACCGTTCCAGTTCCAGACGGGTCGGCAAGCGGTTGAAGAGAAGGAGGTAGGCCGTCTCGAGAAAGGTGCTTTTCGCGGCGAGCTCTTCGATGCGGATGCCGCGGTACTCCAGAACGCCAGCCTGGCCGTCCACATCGCTGATCCTGGAACGGGCGGCCGGCACGCCCGCCAATCCCGGCATAAAGTCATGCGGCATATCGGTGCCTCCTCTTGATTAATAACAGCCCGCGCCTCGCCTTGCAAGAGGACAGCCGCTCGGCCATACTGGACGCGATGCCGCTGCCCAAAACCTCCAAGAAGTGGCTCGCCGCCTGCGGCATCGGGCTGGCCGTGTTCATCACCACGATGGCGCTTCACGCCAACGGCCTCCTCACCATCGCAGAGTTGAAGTCCCTGGACCATCGCTTCAATCAGTACGCCGATCCGGACGCAGCGGGGGCCAAGGCGATCGTCTTCGATATTTTGTTCCTCGAGCCCGACGCCAACGACCAAGAATTCGACGCGGTACTCGCGGAGGAAGTGCGCGCCGCGGAAAACGTCTTCTTTCCGTTCCTGCTCCAGCACGATCCACCACCCGCGCTCTCCGCTCCGCTCCTGACCAAGGCGACGATTCCGGTGGACTCGCAGCCGGAGCGACTGGCCAATTCCTCGAATCCATACCAAGGGATGAAGCTGCCCATCCCATCGCTGACAGAAGCCGCCCGAGGACTGGGGCACATCACTCTGACGCCTGATCCGGACGGGACGATGCGCCGCCTGCCGCCGTTGGTCCAGACTATGCAGGGCGCCGTTCCCCAATTAGCCACGGCGGTGGCCCGGTACCTGCTGAGAGCGGAGCGTGCCGTGCAAGATGGCCACACCCTCCGGCTGGGCCTGACGACGGTGCCCATCACGCGGGATGGCGACATCGTGCTGGACTGGCATGGAGCGCTGGAGCAGAAGACCTACCCGGCCTACTCCATCGGGGCGGTCCTGCGCTCCTACACCGAAATGCAGAAGGGTGAACGCCCACTGCTCGATCCTGCCCTCTTTAAGGACAAGGTCGTGTTCGTGGGGACGACCGCCGCCGGCACGTATGACTTGCGGGTGACCCCGCTCTCTCCGTTCACACCCGGCGTCTTGATCCAAATGACCGCGCTAGACAACCTGCTCCGCAGCCAAGCCATAGCCCAGGCCCCTCCCTGGGCCTTTGTCCTGACCACGCTGGTGCTCTGCATCGGCACCGCGTGGGCCTTCGTGCTGGTCCAACGCCAAGCCCTCAAATTCCTACTCATCGCCGGGCTGGCCCTCGCCTATTACGGGCTCGTCATCCACGCCTTCACAGACCACGATGTCTGGATGGAACTGGTCTTTCCCGAAGGGGCCTTGGCCTTGGCCTACGCCGTCTCCGCCACCGTAGAGTACCTGACCGAAGGCCGACAACGCCGCGTGCTGCGGGCCGCCTTCGATAAATACATGTCCGCTGAAGTCGTGGATGAGATCATGCGCAACCCGGAGAGCATCAAGCTTGGTGGCGAAAAAAAGGAACTGACCGTCTTCTTCTCGGACGTGGCCGGGTTCACCACGATCTCTGAGAAACTGGACCCGGAAGACCTCGTTTTCCTGCTCAACGAATATCTGTCTTCCATGACGGACATCATTCGCCGGTATCGGGGGAACGTGAACAAGTACCTTGGCGACGGCATCATGGCGATCTTCGGCGCGCCGCGCAGTGAGCCCACTCACGCCTCGCTGGCCTGTTTCGCGGCCCTGGAGTACCAGGCGGCGCTCGCCCGGCTGCGCGAGGGGTGGACAGCGCGAGGCTATCCGGAGATGATCGCGCGCATCGGGATCAACTCCGGACCGCTGGTCGTGGGGAACATGGGCTCCCAGGCGCGGATGGAGTATACTGTCATGGGCGACAGCGTGAACTTGGCGTCCCGTCTGGAAGGAGCCAACAAGTTCTACGCCACGTTGATCCTCCTGGGCCCGCGGACGTACGAGCTGGCCAAACCCGATATCGAGGCGCGGGAAGTGGACATCCTGCGGGTGAAGGGCAAGCTGGAGCCGGTGGTGGTGTACGAACTGCTGGCCCGGAAAGGGGCGCTGCCGGCGGAGAAGCAACACGTGGTCGCCTTGTATCAGGACGGTCTCGCCGCCTACAAGCAACGGGAATTCACGGTCGCAAAGGAACGTTTCGAAGCCGCGCTGGCGCTGGACCCGTCCGATGGGCCGACCAAGGTTTACCTGCACCGGGTGCAGGAGTACCTGGCGACCCCTCCCCCACCCGACTGGGATGGCGTGTACGTACTGAAGTCTAAGTAGCCGACTGTGGAGGTTCCGTTGAAACGCCCTTCACGACTTGCCGCTCCGCTCGTCACCCTGCTGTTGTTGAACCTGTGTCTTCTGACTAGTGTCGCGCTGGCAGAAACCGTTTTCGTCCAGAGCAAGACCGCGAAGCTCCGCTCCGGGAAAACGTCGCTGGACAGCGTGGTGGCCGACCTGAAGTTCGGGGAGTCGCTGGAGGTGCTCGGCAAGGAGGGCAATTGGCTGGAAGTCCAGACCGCGCGCGGGGCCAAAGGCTGGATCTTCGCCGGCAAGACAACGCCCACAAAACCCGCCGGCGGCGAGGATGATGTGTTGGCCAAGCTCGGCAAGAGCTTCAGGAGGACCGAAGCCGAAGATGTGACGGCGTCAGCCGGCGCCCGCGGCCTGGACAAGGTCTCGGAAGGCTACGCCAATCGCGTTGGCATCACCCAGCAGCATCGGGACGCGATCGATCGCATGGCGGCGTACCGGATCAGTGACCAGGAGGTGGAAGACTTCCTGAAACAAGGGAGGCTCGGGGAATATGCGCAGTAAAGCCTGGCATTTGATCAGGCTCCTCCCCGTCCTGACGATCATCGGCTTGTGGAGCGGCTGCGCGGAAATTCAACAGGTCGCGGAAGAGCAGGCGCGCCGGTCCGGGGATGAACGCCTAGCCAAGATTATCCATGGGAGCGGCACCCTTGTGAGCGGCCTGCTGCCGATCTCCTACGAGGAAGAGCAGTCCATCGGCGCCGCGATCTCCCTTCAGGTCGTCGCCCGTTACGGAGGGGTGTACGACCAGCCGGACCTCACCCGCTACCTCAACCTGGTCGGCCGAGCCGTGGCCCTCACCTGCGACCGCCCGGACATCCCCTATCACTTCGCCGTGCTCAACTCCGACTCGATCAACGCGTTCGCAGCGCCAGCCGGCTACGTCTTCGTGACCCGCGGCTTGCTCAAGCAGATCCGCAACGAAGCCGAGTTGGCCGCGGTGCTGGGGCACGAGATCGCGCACGTCTCCCAGAAGCATATCCTCGAGGTCGTCCAGCGCAGCAAGCGACTGGCAGGCGTCTCCGAGGCTGGGCTGGCCTACGCGCATCAGAATCCCGACGTGTTCAAGAACCTGATCGATGCAGCCGCCAAGAAACTGCTGGACGAAGGGCTCGACCAGGACAAGGAGCTCGAAGGGGACAGCCTCGGTGAGGTGTTCGCCGCCCGCGTGGGGTACGACCCGACTGCGTATGTCACGCTCCTGACCCGGCTGCGCGCCCTGAAGGGTGACGATCGGGCGTTCTTCAAGACCCACCCGAATTTCTCCACCCGCATTCATGCTGTCCAACAGGTCATTCAGACACAGGGATGGAAGCCAACCGGCGTGCTGCTGGAGAATCGCTTCGCCCGCGTGCGTGGGAAGATCTAGAACTCCAGGCAGGCGGGGCAGCGGGCAGGCTCTTTCTTGTCCTCGACTTCCTGTTGCGTCAAGGTAAACGCCGCGCGGCACAATTCGCAGGTGCGGATCTCGAACACCGGCTTGCCATTGTCAAAGCGGGTCGGCAGGAGCAGGTCGGCCGGGTCGTACCCCGATACCACACCGTCCTCGAATTTCACGACCGCCAACCGGACGTTGAACTTCTCCCAGGTGGCCGTCTGTCCCTTCCGGGCCAGGGGATGGTCCGAGCTCACATAGACCGGCTGCCCGTACTTCCGTTGCCGGAGGTCCCGGAGGTTCCGAGCCTGGGGGATCGCCACTGAAAAATTGCTCGCCTGTGCAAACGGTCCCTCTTCGGTGCTTGGCATGGCGCTATCTATAACACCCGCTTTGGAAATGGGTCAAGCCGACTGCTAGGGAACCGTGATCGGCACGGGCTTGCCCTCGCGTGCGGCACGGTAGCAGGCATCAGCCATCGCCACAGCGCGCAGGCCGTCCTCTCCGGACACCGGTACGGGGGCTCCGGTTGTGAGACTCATGGCGAACGCCTCAAGGACTGTGCCGACGGTCGGCTGATCCGGCACTGCCTCCGTTTCCGCGACCACGCGTCCCTCGATCCGGGTCAGCAGGCTCCGGTCGACGTCCGCGATCAATTGACCGGCCCTGCCGACCGCCTCCACGCGGCAGACGCGCCCTCCCGACACCCGCGAGACCTCCACATAACAGAAGATCCCGCTGGACAACCGGAATCGGGCCTGCGCGAGATCCTCGACGCGACTGGTATGACGCTGCGCCAAGTCCGCGACCGCTTCCACCGCCTCGGCGCCCGTCAGAAAACGG
>VBOK01000081.1:0-9289 GCA_005877565.1 Nitrospirota bacterium | reverse complement strand
ACCATCTCCCGAGCTTCGGCGACCGTCAACGCCAGTGGCTTTTCGATCAGCAGCGGCTTGCCGGCCCGTACGGCCGCCAGGCAGATTTCCCGGTTCAACGCCGGGGGCGTCACGACCACTACCGCCTCCACCTCCTCGCGCGTCACCAGGTCACGCCAGTCCGGCACGAAGAGCAGTCCGTGCCGCTCGGCGAAGGCGCGCCCAGCGCCCACATCCCGCCTGGAGACAGCCGCCAAGTGGCACTCCGGAATCCCCTCCAACAGGTGCCGCGCATACCGGCTCCCGTGACGGCCCAGCCCCACCAGTCCGATGCCGATGCTTCCCGACACCTTACCCGCTCCAGGTTTCACCGGTTGCTTGACAAGCTGTCTGCACCATTGCTACACCTATCAAGAGTGCCGCCAGACGGGAGACCCCATGCATGGAGAAGATGACAGTCTATCAGAAGCCGAGTTGCTCCACCTGCCGCCAAGTGCTGGCCATCTTGCGCGAAGCCAAGGCCAAATTTGAGACCATCGACTATATTGCAACTCCCATGTCGGCGACGACCTTGCGCCGCTTGATCAAGAAGCTCGGCGTCTCCCCGCGCGACCTGCTCCGCACCAACGAAGAGCACTATAAGAAGCTGGAGTTGGGCAAGAAAGACGTGAGCGATGAGGAGTTGATCAGGCTGATGGTGGTCTATCCGGAGTTGATCCAGCGCCCGATCATCGAGAAAGGGGACCGGGCCATTCTCGCCCGCCCTCCCGAGAACATCAAAGTGTTGCTGTGAGCATTCCCGCCTTGAAAAAGAAGGGCCGCCCGATACATCGTGGCGGCCCTTCCCAAAAAGACTCCGTGAGTACTACCGTCGTTATTTCTTCCCTAAGACTGCATCCTTACAGGCCTTTGCGACCCGAAAC
Organism: Nitrospirota bacterium; assembly: GCA_005877565.1. Classification (GTDB taxonomy): domain Bacteria; phylum Nitrospirota; class Nitrospiria; order Nitrospirales; family NS-4; genus NS-12. Next base: position 8,387 of record VBOK01000081.1, on the reverse strand, counting down.
TTTACCACTCGCTTGGCCGGAATCTTGATCGGTTCTCCGGTCTGGGGGTTACGACCCATCCGGGCCTTCCGGTTGACCAGCACCAGTTTGCCGATCCCGGGCAAGGTGAAGGTGTTCTTGGCCTCCTTATAGGCCAGGGAGGCCAGATCGTCCAGAAACTGGCCCGCCGCCTTCTTGGTGATTCCAGCCTTGCCGGAAAGGTGCTCGGTAACCTGAGACTTCGTCATCGCTTTTGCCATACCCCACTCCTTTCCACTGTTGAACCGCCGCGCGGTTCATCAACTTGTTGAACGCCTTCCCCGATCCCAACGGGATCTCCAGGGGTAAATGTCACACTCTGCCTATGCCTGACACCGGATACGCTCCGGCTGTACCCGATAGAGATTCCATGCCAGCCCCGTCAACGACAGCCCAAAGACGAACCACTTCGACGGGTCGAAATTGTACCAGCGGGGTCCGTTGCGGTAATCCCGCTGATACGCATGATGGTAATTGTGATAACCCTCGCCGAACGTGACGAGCGACACCAGCCAATTGTCCCGGCTCGAGTCCGTCGACGTGTGGGGCTGTTCGCCCCAGAGATGGCAGACGGAATTGATGCAGAAGGTCGAATTGAGGACCATGAACATCCGGGCGACGCCGGCCAGCAGGAAGCACCCGAGCCCGCTCTTCCAGCCGCCGTACACCGCCCCCACTGCGAATGGCAGCGCCAGTCCGGACGGCATGATGATGGCATAGTAGCGATGCTGCCACATCACGATGGGATCCTTCCGAAACTGCGCTTCGTATTTTTCGTAAAGATCGAACTCGGTCTTGTAGAAAATCCACAGCACATGACTGTGCCAGAAGCCGAGCGTGGCGTTGTACGGGTCTTCCTCTCGATCACACTTCGCATGGTGCCGGATATGGTCGGCTGCCCACTTGCAAGCCGAATTCTGCAACGCCCAGCCTCCCGCAATCAACAACGCCACCTTGACCCACGGCCTGCACTCGAAGCTCCGGTGGGCGATCAGCCGGTGGTACCCCACGGTAATCCCCAGCCCCGAGGCGAAATACAGGACGACCAGGAGCGCCCAGTCTATCCAGGTATAGCCAACGTAGTACCCGAACACCGGCACAGCGACCAACGCACCGGCCACGACCATCCCGAACAACGACAAGGAAAGGTAATCATACGAGACGCGCGCGCCCTCACCGCCTCCTGCAACATACCCCACGCCTAAGCCCTCACACGTTAATAAGATGAAACTCTGCTGCGACGCTTTTCGATGTGTTGTGTACGAGCAGTGCCTTCTTCTGAAGCCCTCTGGAAGCGGCCAAACGCGGTTGACTCTACAGAAAGACGGGATAGAAAGCAAGAGGAAAGGTTGGTCGAAATGTGCCGGACAGGGCACTTGCAAGCTCCGTGCTATAATCCCGCGCCATGCGCGTGCTGGGCATCCTGTCGGTTATCATCCTAACCTGCATCACCTCACCAGGGAACTCGGCCGAACCCGACGAGTTTGCCAAGCTGGCTGCCCACATCTCCCCCGCTCAACTCATGCAAACCGTCCGGGAACTCTCCAATTTCGACGGGCGACAATCCGGGATGGCCGGTGGCCAGGCGACCGCGGCTTACATCGCACGCCGCTTACCTGAGGCCGCATTGCAACTGTTTCCGATCACAACGGTGCACATCGACGCGCGTGTACATGCAGAGATCCGGGTCGACCGGCGCGTAGTGGCTCTCGAAAATGGCCAGGACTTCCTCCCGGTCTTAAGCCTAGCCCCCACGGGGCAAATCTCAGCCCCGGTGGTCTTTGTCGGCTATGGAATCGTCGCTCCCGGCCAGGGTCTCGATGAGTACCAGGGCCTCTCGGCGGCCGGTAAGGTTGTGCTTTTCCTCCGCGGACAGCCCAAGGGCTTTGCAGGCCGCGTGACCCACGTGGACAAGGTCCGGACCGCCCTCGCCAAGGGCGCTGTGGCCTACCTGACCGCCACCGGTCCGATCCTAAGCCCCTACGAGGAGCGCCGTGGAATGACGAGCCGGCCGATGGCCCTCTACGAAGGGCCGGCGCCGGCCGCCCTGCCCGGGTTGTGGATCACGCCCGCCGCAGCGGATGCCATCCTGCAATCCGTCGGCCGCTCCGTTCGGTCCTTTCAAGAAGAGATGGACCGGCAGCTCGCCGCACGATCTGCGGACACAGGCGCGGAGCTGCGCATGGAGATGGTCGCACGCCGGCACGACGCGACGGCCTCGAACATCCTCGCGCTGTGGCTGGGCTCCGATCCGGCGCTTCGCGAGGAGACCATCATTCTGGGCGCACATCACGACCACTTCGGGATCCAGGCTGGCCTGGTGTTCCCCGGCGCGGACGACAACGCGTCCGGCTCGGCCGTGCTGCTAGAAATCGCCCGCGTCCTCGCTACCAACGGCATCAGGCCCAAGCGCAGCCTCCTGTTCCTGTCCTTCGCCGGCGAAGAACAGGGCCTGCTGGGATCACGGTTCTATGTGGCCCATCCGCCCTATCCCCTGAGCGCCGCCAAGGCCATGATCAATGTCGATCACGCGGGGGTCGGAAACGGCCACATCGTGGTGGGACTCTCGAAACTCGAGAAGGCCACCGCCCAGGCTGCGGCCGAGAAGGCCGCCGCGGGCGACAAGCTAGAGCTGTACGGCCTGTTTCCAGGCGGAGACCACGTGCCGTTCGCGGAGGCCGGCCTTCCCACCGCCGCGATCGTAACGGCGGGATCCCACCCAGACTTCCATCAGCCGACCGACACGCCCGAAAAGATCAAGCCCGAGCTGCTCGCTTTGATCACGCGCTACACCCTGGCCCTGGTGTGGGCCCTCGCCAACGATGAGCAGTGAGACGCGCGGGAATTACTTCAGCGGCAGCTTGACGCTGATCGCTCCGCCTAAATCCCCTTCCTTCGCCCCCTCTTTCTTATAACCTGAGATGTCCTTCTCGCCCTTGGGCTCCCCATGGCACGTGAGGCATCCCTTGCCGTAAAAGAGGGGCAGCATCACCCGGAGAATTTTCCCGCCATCCGCTGCCTCGCTGACAATTTTCTCGCCCTGTCGGGGGTACGCCGGATCGGCAAACTTTTCTAGCACGCCCGCTTCGAACTTGTCGGCCTTGTTGGCAGGGTTTCGCAACAACCCGTCTTGCGTGGTCTGCTTGAGGTAAATTCCTGCCTTGGCACTGAACTTGGCGGCCGCGTGGGTGCCGAAGGTCGCCGGTATGAAGCCCTTAAAGCCGACCCCCTTCTTATTGATGATCGATTGATTCTCGGCGACGGTCTGTTTGGACGCCTCAACCAGTTGAGGAAGCAGTTTCTTGGCCATCTCGGGCACGTTGGCGGACTTGAGGTTGGTCAGATCGACTCCGGACCGTTCCTTGAACTTCTCGACCAACTGCTTTTCGAACACCTCAGGTGTAAAGCCCTTGTCACCCTTTTCGGCATCGTTGATGAGCGCTTGGTTGGCCCCCACTGTGACCCGACCGGAGTCCAAGAGAATCGCCAAGAGCCGGCCGGTGTCCGCGGCGTCCTGCTCCGGGCTCGCGAGTGCCACACTCGGGGACGATACGAACCCGACAAGAACCAGGAAGAGGATGGTGACGGGCAATCTTCCTATCATCATTGCTGGCCTCCTTCCGAAAAGATGATGGATGAACATGGGTCAAGAGGAACCGGTGAGTGGGGTCGAACCACCGACCTGCTGATTACGAACTGCGTCAAAAGCCACGTCCCTCTTGAGTGGCAAGCACTTGCCGTGTGCAGATTGCAGCAAACGCTAGCACAGGGAACGCAACGACGCAACTATCCGCCACCGCCCCGGGGGCACCCGCCCCCGCTCTGCCTCTCGCACACCTGTCCCTCAGCGCTTCTGCGTCAGCTCCACGAGAAGCGTGCGGAGACGGGTAAGCTCTTCATCGCGTATGTTGACAAACTCCAAGCCGAACCTCCGGCCGGTAAGCGTTCGGATCACCGCCTCATCAATCCTAAGCGGCTTCTCCTGAGGTGTCACCTCAATCTCCAGGCGCACTAAGTCTCCTTTGTGCAACGGCGCATTGGTCTTGATTCCACAGCCTCGGATCGAGATGTCAAACAAGGTGGCTTCCTCTTGTTGGATCTGATCTCCTTCCGACCCCATTGGCCTTCCTTTGAGGTTTGGGATAAGCCGCACCGAGTATCGGCTTTGGATGCGGTCGTACTCGCGACCTGGATTTGTGCTGGGCCGCCACTTGAGACCCAGAAACCGGTGGGTGCAGAGCTGGCAGCGAAATGGGCCGATTGTCAGGAAACTCAGGAAGTATTCTAGCCGTCCCCGCCTGGGAACCTTGTTTACCAGCGAGACCTTACACTGTGGACAAGACGGCATCTCGGCAGCCTCGATTCTCCACCGGCTCGATAGGAGCAAGACCACGCCAGGTTCAGACCAATCAAGCGCGTAGGGCCTGCAGTCTGCCAAATGAAGTTCGCAAAATCAACGGGTGGTGGAAAATGGGCGCTGCGTCAGAGCGGGATGGCTGGGACAACCCTAGCCCTCCCCTTCCAGCGGCTACGCACAGGGGACCCGGCTGATAGATGCGGGCTAAAGGGGAGAGGCAGGACGCCCTGCATCTTGCGCCACCGCCTGCGCCTCAGCGACTCTGTAACAGAGTCAAGAGAAGCTTGCGGAGACGGGTTTCCTCTTCAGGGCGTATTTTGACGAACTCCAAGCCGACCCTCCGGCCGGTAACCGTTCGGACTGTCGCCTGATCAATCTCAATTGGCGGCTCCTGGTCTGTCAGCCGAATCTTGAGGCATAAAAGGTTTCCTTTGTGGAGGGGCACAGTGCTCTTGATCGCACAGCCTCGGATCGAGAGGTCAACCATGGTTCCTTCCTCAAGTTGGATCAGATCGTCTTTGGGGGCTGGACTGATCTGCACCGGATATCGGACTGGGATCCGGTTGTACTCTCGACTCGTATCTGTGCCTGGCAGCCACTTGAAAGCCAGAAACCGGTGGGTGCAGACCTGACAACGATATGGGCCGAGGGTCAGCAGACTCAGTAGGTATTCACGCAGTCCCCGCCTTGTAGCCCTCTTTACTAGCAAGAATCCACACTGTGGACAAGCAGACATCTTGACAACACTCGATCCTCCCTTGCTCGGTATGAGCAAGGCCGCGCAAGGCTCAGACCAAACTGGCGCGGAGAGTTATAGTCTGCCAAATGGAGTTCGCAAAATCAACGGGTGGTGGAAAACGGATGTTGCGTCATTATGAAGAGAAAAGGGGGGGTGAACGACAAAGCCGGTTTTCAGTGGAGCCGGCGAGTGGGATTGAACCACCGACCTGCTGATTACGAATCAGCTGCTCTGCCACTGAGCTACGCCGGCTCGGGCGCCCACTCTAACAAGCCGTCTTGGAGAATTCAACCCCGCCGCCGCGACTTGCTGAAGGGGAAGGTACCGATCGGACCGTCCGGCTCCACCTCTGGGCTCACCGCTGGCACTTGCTGCTTTTTCAGCTCGGCTGCGCCCTTGGGCACCTGCTCCCGCAGATAGGCGATGACCTCTCCCACGTCTACCCAGCCGTTGTCGTCAGCATCGCCTTGGCCCCGAATGGCCTTCAGAAAGTGATAGGTGAACAGCCCGTGCTGTCCGGCGTCCCAAGAGAGGCTGGGCCCGTTCGTGGAGGACGATCCGATGATGACGGTGCGGCGCTTGCGGGCACTCCAGGGAAGCGATCGCACATCACCCTTGCCATCCTCGGCCGGAAACGAGAGGTCGGCAAAGACCAGGTTCAGCCGGGACGGCAGGCGCGCCAGGACTTCCTGCAGCCTGTTCAGCGAATAGCCCCGGCGCACGAGGTCGGGCCGACCTTCGTAAGGCATCAGGATGATGTCGGTGCCCTCCGCATTCAGGACGGCGTTGCTGACCAGATAGACGAAGACGATGCCAGACGAGTTAGCTCGCTGCGGCAGCCAGTCTTCGAAGGTATCCTGAAGATCGACCAGGAGCGCGCGCTCGTCCGTCAAGACCCGCACGTTCTCGGGCGGGAACCCCGCCAGTGCGGTCAAGTGCTTGGCAACGACCTCGGCATCACGCCGGGCATGTTTCAGACGCGGGATGCTTTCCTCCCGATAGCCTCCGAGGCCGACCACCAAAGCATACGAGGTGTGACGTTCAAATCCTTGGACTCTGGCAGGAATCTGATCCACATCGACCGAGAGCACCTCGACTGGCTCGCGTGCGCCCGCGCCGGACTTGATGGACGCCACGAACCGCTTGCGGGTCGGCGGCCCATTGCCTCCGGCTTCGGTGACCTGCACCAGCAGTTCCGCCTGCTGTTCGGGGAAAGTGGCCGGTAGCTTCGTAGTGATCGTCGCCTGTCTTTTCTCGCCCGGTTGGATATCGCCGAGCAACGTCGGATTGATGAATTCCTTCACCAGGGCCGGCGTGCCCGAGAGCTCGACCGCCACGCCGCGGGCGACGCCCGGACCGGCGTTGGCAACCTCCACACGGACGACGACCTTCTCACCGGCCTCCAGCGCCTGATTGCGGTTCTCATCCTCGAGGGACGCCCGGAAGCTGAGGGTCGGTGCCTCAACCGTCGCTGTCGGCGGCGCGCCCGTGCCTCCGCTCCCGCCAGGCCGGCCTGCAGCCATCATCTCCTTGCGAGTCCCCAAGCGAATGGCCCAGTCGCGAATCTTGACCGACTGGGTCAGGTTCTCCACCACACGATCCGAGAGCTTCTCCAATGCCTCCGTCACCGGCAGCATCAACCCTTGAATCGTGCAGTTAGTGCCGTCGGTCGTCACGGTCCACTTGCCTTCGCCCTTGACCGGTTCGTTGAGAAGGGTCTTGCCTTCCGCATCAACGACCGTGACCCGTAAGCGCACCAGAACAGCCATCTTATACTCGCCGACTTCGCGACGAGGGATGTACAGGTTGATCTCGCCGGCCTCCATCGCAGCGCTCAGCACGGCGTCGGCGGCATCTTTCGGGCTTCCCTCGAAAGTTTTCTCAAAGACACCGGCCGCATCGGCCTTGACCTGTTCGGCGAGGCGTTCCCCCAAAGGAATCGCCTGGGGCGCCCCGCACGAATCCTTATAGAACAACTGCGTGTGCTTGAGGGCCTCGGGAATCTCGAGGCGGACCGTCAAAGGGATGCTGGGGGTCTTCGCCTCGTCGGACTTGAACTCCAGTCGTGGGAAGACGAGCTTCTGCCCACAGCCGAGCGTGGCTACGATCGTCGCCGCTACGGCGAGGAGCATGAGATGGCGCAGAGCCGAACAGGGAAGCCACATGTGTGCCGCGTTATACAAGAAATGGGAGCCAAGCGCAACGAAAACCCGCGCGGCCACCTCCTTGACACTCTGGAGCCTGATTCGCTACCGTGCGCCCATGGCCGCTCTTGGAGGACTGTCGCTCTCCTGGTCCGACTTGGCCGACCTCATTCGCCTCCGCAATCAAACCGGTTCCCTCCTGCTGCTCTTCCCCACTCTGTGGGCGTTAGTCCTCGCCGGCGACGGGCACCCGCCGCTTTCGCTGACCGCCATCTTCGTGGCGGGCGCGTTCGTCATGCGAAGCGCAGGGGTCACCGTCAACGATCTCTGGGACCGCGACCTGGACCGACGGGTCCAACGCACTCTCGAGCGCCCCCTGGCGTCCGGCCGCATGCAGCCAAGAGCGGCCGCGGCCGTCTTTCTCGCGCTGATCGGGATCGCCACCGGCCTGGTCTTCTTGCTCAACCCCTTCACGATCGCCCTCGCACCCGTTGCGCTGCTCCTAGCCGTCCTGTATCCGCTGGCCAAACGGGTCCTGCCGCTCCCCCAGGCCATTCTGGGCATGGCGTTCGGGTGGGGCGCGATCATGGCCTGGTCGGCCGTGCGCAACGAGATCGGCTGGCCGGCTGTCGGTCTCTTCGTCGCCACCATCTTCTGGGCCATCGGCTTCGACACGATCTACGCCCTGCAGGACCAGGAGGATGACCAACGGGTCGGCGTGTATTCCGCCGCCCTTTTCTTCGGGCCATGGCTATGGCTGTCGGTCGGCAGCGCGCTGTCCGCAACGGTGGCGCTGTTGGGCCTGGTCGGCCTGGCGACGGGCCTCGCCTGGCCGTTCTACGTGACGCTCCTCCTGACAGGCGTGCTGTTCGCCTGGCAGGTGCGCCGGATCAAACGCCCGGTCGCGCCCGCCCAGGCCTTCGCCTTGTTCAAGCAGCACATCTGGGCCGGCGCGCTCATCCTCGCGGGGTTCTGGAGCGGCGTGCTGCTGCGATAACGTAGGGACACGGCGCGCCGTGCCCCTACCGGAACGAATGCCGAATGCGCTCAGGAAGAGGCCGGCAGCGGCTTGTCGGGCGGCGGGGCGTTCAGCGTCTTCAGGAAAAACATGATGGCCTTGGCGTCGTCA
>VBOK01000098.1:1785-8935 GCA_005877565.1 Nitrospirota bacterium | reverse complement strand
CTCGACATCAAGAAGATGGATGAGGTGTGGGCCAAGGAAGACTACGTGACCTGCATCCATCCCGGTTGGAATCTCAGATCCGGCTGGCCGGCCGTCCGCGACAGCTGGGTCATGATCTTCAACAACACCTTCACGATGCAGTTCCGTCTCACCGACGTCATGATCCAGGTGGCGGGCGACGTGGCCTGGGTGCTCTGCATGGAGAACATCACCAGCACTAGCAGTACGGAAGGCGAGGAACAGGAATCGCGCGTGCTGGCCACCAACCTCTATGAACGGCAGCAGGGGCGGTGGCTGATGATTCATCACCACGGCTCCCCCGTAATGTAGAGGCGAGTCGTGTTCGCCTGCGGCTTCGGGGTCCTGTCGCCGAGCAGCCCCGCTGAGCCGGGAACCCGTTGCTCTTTGAGCGGGTCCTGCCCCCGCATAGCCCAGCGCAGCTGGGCGTTTCGCCGTCGAGGCCCCGCAGACCCGGCTGCACACCCCGCGCTGCATCTGGGCGCCCATGCGGTGTCACCCGCTCGAATGCAACGGGTGGCTTCGGCGTTGCAGCCCCGCAGGTCGCCGATTCAGTGGATGCGCAGCGCTCCCCGCAGTTCTTTGACGATGTCGAGCGCTTCGCTGGCGTCCTTCTCGGTAGGCAGGCTGTCGGTCTGGCCGGTGGGCACGGCATCGGGGTAGGTCAGCGGGATCAGATACTTGTCGAGGGTGTAGCAGCGATCCTCGAAGCGCGACAGGTCCTGGTCGGCCTCCGCACACAGCGCCAGTAATTCCGCGAGGTGGTGGACCACCGGGATTGGCCTGTGGCGTTCGGCGAGGAAGGCCTTCAAGGACTTGGCCGCGGCCTGCTGGGCGTGCAGGCAGACCTGGTTCCAGAGTCCCAGGCCCTGCGCGGCCTCGGCCATGGCCATGTCCTCCGCCGCAAAGGCGGCCCATCTAGTGACGGCGCTCATACGCCACGGCTCCTTTGTAAATGATCTCGTCCAGCACGAAGACCCGCCGCTCAGCGATCAGGTCTTCCATCTCCTCGGGGGTATAGACCAGCACGTCCAGTCCGACTTTGGGCCGGACCAGCCGCAGCACCTCTTCGATCCGCTCCAGCATGGGTTTGTCGGTCCGCTTGATCACGACGAGGTCGAGGTCGCTCCACTCGTGGACCTCGCCTTGCGCAGCCGAGCCGAAGAGGATCAGCTTCTCGGGCTCGTACTCCCGGATGAGGATTTCGACCATCCGGTGGAGTTCCTGCTCGAGACGAAGTCCGCGTTGTTCAACGACAGGATTCACCCTCTACGATCCTTTGACAAACGGCAGGGCGTGGACGGTGGCGGGCTTGCGTTCGCCGTTGATCTCGACGGTCAGGGCTGTGCCGGGTGGTGTGAAGTCGCGGAGGGGAAAGCCGAAGGCGATAACCTTGCCGAGCGACGGCGAGCGGACCGCACTCGTGATCCAGCCTACCTCGCGGTCGCCGCTGAAGAGTTTGGAGCCGGCCGGTGGAACCTGAGCATCCTCTAGGACGAGGCCAACCAAGCGCCGCCGCACCGAGCCGTAGGTGTCCATGCGGGCCACCACCTCCTGTCCCGGGTAGCAGCCCTTGGTCAGGCTGAAGGCTTTGCCCTCCAGATTGGCTTCCGGCGGGACGATGTTCTCATTGAGATCTGCGCCGGCCTTGGGGAGGCCCGCCTCCACGCGCAGACTCTCCAGGGCGTGCGTGCCGAAGGGCCTCAAGCCCAGCGGCTCGCCGTGCGACCAGCAGCGGTCCCAGGCTGCCTTGAGCCCGTCGGCTGGCAGGAGAATCTCCACGTCGGTCTCGCCGGTCTCTTCGGCCCGGATGAGCATCCCGGCATGGCCGTCGATGTCCACCGACACGAACGAAAGCGGCTTGAGGGAGGAAGAATCGGTCCCGAACGCCGTGCGGATGAGCTCCGGCGCCTTGGGGCCGCTGACCAGGAGCAGTCCCCAGGTCTCGGCGCAGTTCTCCATCTTGGCCTTGGTGCCGAACAGCAGGAACTTGCGCAGCGCCGAGAAGGTGGCGTCCCCGATCTCCCCTACGTCCTCCAACATCAAGGCCTCGCCGAGTTGATACACCCGGAAGTAGGTGACCATCTTGCCCTTGTGCGTGAGGAGGCTCGAGTAGATTCCTTGTCCCGTGGCCAGGGGCAGGATGTCGTTGCTGATGACGCTCTGCAGCCACTTCACCCGGTCCTCGCCGGTCACCCGGAGCTTCCCGCGGTGGGAGAGGTCCGCGACGCCGACGCCGCGCCGCACGGCCAGATGCTCGGAGGCTGCGTCCCCGTAGTGCGCGGGCACGTCCCAGCCGCCCTGCTCGATGAAGGACGCCCCGCGCTTCGTGTGGTCGTCGTAGAGGCGCGAGCGCTTCATGCCTGCCCCATCGTAGTGGGAGGGGGCCCTGCCAAGGTCGCCCCTCCCACACCCACTCCCACTACCTCTTGGACTAGTTGGAGGGTTCGGGACGAGAACTCGTTCCGGGACACGATCTTGGTGACGCCCAGTTGCTGGGCCCGCTTCCAGTTGTCCACCTCTTCGTGGTTGGCGAAAGCCAGGATCGGAATGGACTTCGACCGTGCGTCGCTCTTGAGGGCTTCAAGCGCCTTGAACGCGTCGAGCCCCTCGTCGTTGATATTGAGGACCACCGCCGCCGGATGGAGCGCGCCGGCCTTGTCGGCCAGCTCGCCGTGCGTCCGGGCTTTTTCGAGCGTGAAACCTTGAGGTTTCAGGGCGTCCCGGAGCTTGGTGTAGAAAAAGACGTCGTTCACGCCGACGAGTATGGTTTTGTTATCCATCGGCGCCACCCGCTCTAGTTCAGCATGGCCCGCAGCCGCGTGAACGCGCGCTGGGCCAGATCGTACTTGGGGTTGATCTTCAGCGCGCGCCGGTAGCACTCGAGCGCCTTGTCCCACTCCCGCTTCTTCTCGTAGACGCGCCCCAGATTCAGATGCGGGAACGCGGGGCTCTCGTACCGCTTGGCGCGCGTCGCTTTCTCCAGCCATTCGATCGCGTCGTCGAGTTGGCCCTTCTCGATCAGGTAGGCCCCGATGTCATTGTACGGATTGCCGAAGTCGGGGTCCACCGCGATAGCGCGGTGACAGTCCTCGATCGCCTCGTCCAGCATCCCCATGAAGCTGTGCGTCCATCCGCGGAACGTGTAGGCTTCGGCGGTCGGATACAGCTCGATGGATTCCGTGTAGAGTTTAATCGCCTCCTCGAACTCGCCCTTCATCTGGCGCTCGTAGGCCTTCCTGAAGAGGTCCCACGCGGCCTTCTGGTCGTCTTCGGGTTCCATCGGACTGTTGCCCGAAGTCTCGGTGTTAGCCAATCCTGTTCGCCTATTCCTGCTTGAGCTTCTTCTTGACGAGTTCGGCCGCCCGCCTCCCGGAGAGCAGCATGGCACCGAAGGCCGGGCCCATCCGTGGAGAGCCGTCCACGGCGGACACCGAGAGCCCGGCCAGGAAACAGTTGGGATAGACTTCCCGGGTGTTCTCTACCACGAGCTCCTCCGAGCGCTCCACCCACATGGCTCCGTTGCCGGGCACTGCCTTGTACAGGCCACGCTTGTTCAGAAGCGCCACCACCGCGGCGTCATGGCCGGTGGCGTCCACCACGACCTTCGACTCCAGCGCGATCGGGTCCACGTGTACGGCGTCGTGCCCCGCGTGTTCGACCGGCGACCAGTTCACCACGACCCCCTCGAGGATGTTCTCCCGGCGGAGGATCAGGTCGATGACCTTGGTGAGGTTGAGGACACGGACGCCGGCGTCGTAGGCAGCGGCGACCAGCTTGGCGGTGGCGTGCGGCGGGTCCACGATGTACATCCCCTCGCACTCCTTGACCCGTTTCGACGGGATCTTCAGCTCGTCGAGAATCTTGTCGGCGGGGGCGCAGATGGTCGCCTTGTTCATGAGATACCCGCCGGACCAGAACCCTCCGCCGAGCTGCAACGCCTGTTCGATGAGCAAGGTCTTGAAGCCGGCGGCGGCGAGGTCCCGCGCGCACAGGAGCCCGGACGGCCCCGCGCCGACGACGATGACGTCGCTCTCGATGAGCCGGTCGAATTCCTGGAAGTGCTCCCGGGCGATCTGCCGGGTGATGTCGCGCTCCCGCAACGGAGCCGTCCATTTGTTCGCCATTTCGTATTCCCCTTGTAGGGGCACGGCGCGCCGTGCCCCTACCGTTCAATCGCCGTGCCCCTACTGATAGATTTCCAGCCCCGCCTTCTTGAACTCCTCCGACTTCTCCTTCATGCCGACCTCGATGGCGGTCTGCGCGTCCACCGCCTTCTCCTCGGCGTACTTGCGGACGTCTTCGGTGATCTTCATCGAGCAGAAATGCGGGCCGCACATCGAGCAGAAGTGCGATGTCTTCGCCGCCTCCTGCGGGAGCGTCTCGTCGTGGAACGACTTGGCCGTGTCGGGATCGAGAGAAAGGTTGAACTGGTCCTCCCAGCGGAACTCGAAGCGGGCCTTCGACAGCGCGTTGTCCCGCGCCTGCGCGCCCGGATGGCCCTTGGCCAGGTCGGCCGCGTGCGCGGCAATCTTGTACGCGATGACGCCGGCCTTCACGTCATCCTTGTCAGGCAGGCCCAGGTGCTCCTTGGGCGTCACGTAGCAGAGCATCGCGCAGCCGAACCAACCGATCATGGCCGCGCCGATGCCGGAGGTGATGTGGTCGTAGCCCGGTGCGATGTCGGTCGTCAGCGGGCCCAGCGTGTAGAACGGCGCCTCGTGGCAGGCCGCAAGCTGCCGCTCCATGTTCTCCTGGATCATGTGCATCGGCACGTGGCCGGGGCCCTCGATCATGACCTGCACGTCGTGCGCCCAGGCGATCTTGGTCAGTTCGCCCAGGGTCTCCAGCTCGGCGAACTGCGCCTCGTCGTTCGCGTCCGCGATGGAGCCCGGCCGTAGCCCGTCGCCCAGGCTGAAGGAGACATCGTAGGCCTTCATGATCTCGCAGATCTCCTCGAAATGCGCGTAGGCGAAGTTCTCCTCATGGTGGGCGAGGCACCACTTGGCGTGGATTGAACCCCCGCGCGAGACGATGCCGGTGACGCGGTTGGCCGTGAGCGGGATGTAGCGCAGCCGTACGCCCGCGTGGATGGTGAAGTAGTCCACGCCCTGCTCCGCCTGCTCGATCAGGGTGTCGCGATAGATATCCCACGTCAGGTCCTCGGCCTTGCCGCCCACCTTCTCGAGGGCTTGATAGATCGGGACAGTGCCGATGGGCACCGGCGCGTTGCGGATGATCCACTCCCGCGTCTCGTGGATGTTCTTGCCCGTGGAGAGGTCCATGACCGTGTCCGCGCCCCAGCGCGTGGCCCAGATCATCTTCTCCACCTCCTCCTCGATCGAGGAGGCGACGGCGGAGTTGCCGATGTTGGCGTTGATCTTCACCAGGAAGTTCCGCCCGATGATCATCGGCTCGATTTCCGGATGATTGATGTTCGACGGGATGATCGCGCGGCCGCGGGCGACCTCGTCGCGGACGAACTCCGGTGTGACCTCGTCCGGAAGGCTGGCGCCCCAGGCGTTGCCGGGATGCTGGCTGACGAGGCGGCTGCCGCCGCGCCCGTTGCCGTTTCCGTTGCTCTGGTACATCGCGGCCTGCCGTTTCAAGTTCTCGCGGAGGGCGATGAACTCCATCTCCGGCGTGATGATGCCCTTGCGGGCGTAGTGCATCTGGGTGACGTTGCGGCCGGGCTTCGCCCGCAGCGGCTTACGGAGGTGCGCGAACCGCAAGGCATCCAGCTTGGGATCGGCCAGCCGCAGGCGCCCGTACTCGGAGGTGACGCCGGGCAGCGCCTCCACGTCCCCACGCGCCATGACCCAGGCCAGCCGCAGCGGCGAGAGGCCCCGGCGGATGTCGATCGTCACGTCCGGGTCGGTGTACGGTCCCGATGTGTCGTAGACCAGAAGCGGCGCGTTCTCCTCGACGGCGCTGCTCTTGAACGACTTCGTCGGCGCGAGGCGGATCTCCCGCATCGGGACGCGCACGCCCGGCTTGTCGCCTTCGATGTAGACCTTCCGCGAAGCCGGGAAGGGTTGGGTCGTGATAAAGGATGAGTTCATAGTGGTCCCGTCCTTTCTCTCACGTCAAAAAATAAACCGCACCCATCCACCGGAAGGGGAGGACAGATGCGGTCCGAGAAATAGGATCATGGTTGCTTCCCTGCGCTGGTATTATCCAGATCAGGTTCAGAGGGTGCGTAGCGCCATGGCCACGCTCTCAGCCACCGTAGGCTCCCCTAGCTTGTTCGTTGATCAGCTTACACGCTGGGTTTTCCGGCTGTCAACTGTCAACTGTAGGGGCACGGCGCGCCGTGCCCCTACAAAGCCCTAGCATAGGCCTTTCGGAATCACGTGTAGGCCTTTGGGCTCGTTGACAAAGATGACAACCGCACCATAGAATGACACTTTACTTAATTCCTCGGACGCATCCGGCTCAGGCTAGCTCTAGATGATCGTAGGGAGTGGAACGGTGGAACGAGCGTCTTGCCTCATCAGCCAGCCGCTGGAGCTCCAAGCGTACCGCGATCGGTCGCTGGAGGAACTGGCGGAGCGCACGACCGAGGCCAAGCGCAAGCTGGGCGACCGCGTCCTCGTGCTCGGCCACAATTACCAGCGCGATGAAGTCATCCGCCACGCGGACGTCGAGGGCGATTCGCTCAAGCTCTCCCAGATCGCCGCCGAGCGCTCACACCACGAATTCATCGTGTTCTGCGGCGTCCACTTCATGGCCGAGACCGCCGACATCCTCTCCAAGACCAGACAGACGGTGATCCTGCCCGACCTGGCGGCCGGCTGCTCCATGGCAGACATGGCCCAGATCGAGCAGGTGGACCAGGCGTGGGACCAGTTGGGACGGATTCTGCCGGTCGAAGAGGCGGTGACCCCGGTCGTGTACGTCAACTCGGCGGCCGACCTCAAGGCGTTCTGCGGCGAGCACGGCGGGATCACCTGCACGTCGTCCAACGCCCGCCGGGTGATCGAGTGGGCATGGGCACGCCGGGAGAAGATCCTCTTCTTCCCGGACGAGCATCTTGGCCGCAACACGGCCAACAAGATGGGCCTCCAGCGCGAGGAAATCCTGGTCTGGGACCCGTTCCTGCCCGACGGCGGGAACACGCCTGAGGCCATCA
>VBOK01000098.1:0-1746 GCA_005877565.1 Nitrospirota bacterium | reverse complement strand
CGGACCTGAGCGGGTCCACCGAGTTCATCATTCGAACTGTGTCCGCCGCGGAGCCGGGGTCCATCTGGGGCGTCGGCACCGAGCTGAACCTCGTCAACCGGCTCAAGCGCCGGCAGTCGGACAAGCAGGTCTATTTCCTGTCGCCGACCGTGTGCCAGTGCTCCACCATGTTCCGGATCGACGCGCCGCACCTCTGCTGGGCGCTGGAGAACCTGGCCGAAGGCTACGTAGTCAACCAGATCTCCGTTCCCGACGATGAGAAGCACTGGGCCCGCATCGCCCTCGAGCGCATGCTGGAAGTTTCGATACCCGCTTGAACCGTTCGGACGTTTCTTCCGACACCGCCGCTCCCTCCGTCAGACCCTCTGAGTTCGCCGCCTACGCCGCGCTCGTCACGACCGCGGTCGTGTGGGGCGGCTCGGTCGTCGCCCAGAAGTATTCGCTCGGCTCGTTCTCCGCGGTCGAAGTGTCCGTCGCCCGGGGCCTCGGCGCGCTGGCTATTCTGATCCCGCTGTGGTGGTGGCAGGAAGGAGGAACAGTCAGGTTCGCAGGGCGTGACATCGCAATCTTCGCCGCGCTCGGGCTCGGCGTGCTTGGCAATCATCTGCTCACGCTGTTCGGGCTACGGTACATCGGCGCAGGCACGGCGGGCGTGATCATCGGCGCCAGCCCGGCCATCCAGGCATTTCTCTCCTCGGTGCTGATCCGAGACCTGCCGTTCCGGCTGGTGTGGGGCGGCTGCGCGGTGTCGTTTGCCGGTGTGTTTCTCGTGGTCGGCTTAAAGGGGGAAGCGGCGGCCGGGGAGCAGCCGTGGTTGGGCGCGACGCTCGTGCTGCTGGCGCAGGTGAGCTGGGCGCTCTATAGCATCGGAGGGCGGCGCACGATGGAGCGGTTCTCGCCGCTCACGGTGAACTGGACGACGCTCTCGTTCTCGATCCTCCCGCAGATCCTGCTGCTGGGGATGAATCAAAAAGCCTTCACGGTGGGACTCGGTACCGTGCCGCTGGCTGACTGGCTGGTGGTCGGGTACTTGATCGTGTTCGCGACCGCGCTAGGGCAGCAGGCCTGGCTCTACGGCGTGCACGGCATCGGCCCCTCGCGCGCTGGCGTCTTCGTCAACCTGATCCCGGTCTCCGCGCTGGTCTTATCGGCGCTCCTCCTGGGCGAGCGGATCGGGCTCACGGAAGTGGCAGGCATCGTCCTGGTGCTGGCCGGCGTGTGGCTCGTGAACCGCCAGTCGGCGTCCACCGCTTGACCGTTCCAGTCCGCGGATCAAATGCCAGCTTACCCTGGAATACCGCGTCCTGACCAAAAGCCAACACGACATGCTCCGTCCCCTATATCTCACCGTTCCCACCAGGATGCGCGAATCTTCCTCCCTAACCTCGTTTGCGCAACCGACAGAGCAGTCCACTCCCTCTCCCGACCAGACCGTGATTCAACTGCTCTTCGCGCTTCACGAAAAGATGGATTCCCTGATCGGGTTCTTGACCCACGAACGGCTCAGTAGCCAATCCCTCGATGACTCTCCTCTGGAGCGAGCTTCGTGCGTCGAGCTGAGCGAGAGTGGGTTGCGGATGGCAGGCTATCGTCGGGCCAGCGCCGGTGACTTCGTTGATCTCATTCTCCGTCTTCCAGAAGGCACAACCCCAGTGGTCAGAATGATCGGCCTAGTGGTCTACGAGATCGCGTTGTCGAGTCAGGATCAGAAAGAGGCGGGGGTCGTCTTCACAGCCGCACATCAGG
>VBOK01000097.1 GCA_005877565.1 Nitrospirota bacterium | reverse complement strand
CAGCGCGCCGATGCGGGGCGGCGTATGCCGGGCGGTGAACGCGATGAGGAGTCCGAGGATCACCGCAAGCGTGGCGGCGAGGCCCGCCACCATTAGGCTGTTCTTGATGTAGTCGCCTTGCTCGCGGACGACTTCGAGGAAGTGGCCGACAGAGCCGGTCTGCGCCAGCAGCACTCCCAGCGGGACGAACACCGACAAACCCAAGACCGCGCCAGCCAGCAGGGCGGCGGGCCAGCGCCACCGGCCGAGGTGCAGCGGCCGCGCGAGCCGCGCCGTGCCGGTGATCGTGACGTACGAGCGCCGGTGCAGAAGCATCTGCTGCCCCCCCAGGACGGCAATGGTGATCAGGACGAGCACGAGCGACAGCAGGGAGGCGGCGGCCTGATCGAACCGCGTGTTGAGCTGATGGTAGATGGCAGTGGTGAACACCTGCACGCGGAGCAGCGACGGCGAGCCGAAGTCCGACAGCGCGTAGAGAAAGGCCAGGAGCCCGCCCGCCAGGATGCTTGGCCGGAGCATCGGCAGCGTGACGCGGCGGAACACACCCAAGGGGCTCTCGCCCAGAGAGCGCGCGGTCTCTTCGACGGAGGGGTTGGTCGCCTCCAGCGCCGCGCTGACGAGCAGGAAGATGAACGGATAGGTGAAGAGGCCCAGCACGAAGACCCCACCCCAGAAGCCGTAGATGTTCGCCCACTGCTGCGGGGCCCCAATCAGCGTGCTCAGCCACGTATTGACTGAGCCGACCGGCCCCAGCAGCGCGATGTAGGACATGGCGCCGATGTAGGACGGGATCGCGAGCGGGATCACCGCCAGCCACCGGCAGAGAGTCCGGAAGGGCAGATCGGTGCGGACGACGAGCCAGGCGAGCGGCAGGGCCAAAAGCATCGCCCAGGTTGTTGCCAGCGTTGCGAGCGACAGGGTCGTCGCGGCCAGGCCGACGAGCGAGCCGATCGTGACGGCCCCGAGTTCGCCGGCCTTCAGGGCCGCGGCGGCCAGGGAGAGCAGCGGGGGCAGGACCAGCAGGCCCACGCCGATCAGTAGCAGGAAGGCCCCGATCTGTGCGAGCCAGCCGGAGGCCGGGGCGAGCGGCGTTGAAGGCGTGAGGGTGAGGGGGCCGGCCTGCGTCATCTCACCAATTCGGGTTCAATGAGGTCAGCAGCTTGAGCGTTTCCTCCTCTAGGTCGGCCAGCCGCTGGGCTGTGACGGCGGTGCGTTTGATGGATTGGAGCGGGGGCACCTCGCTTGAGTTCACGTCGGCGATCAGGGAGATCTCATAGTCCTGCGTGACGAGAACGCGCTGGCCTTCTGGCGAGAGGAGAAAATCAATGAGCTTGCGGGCGGCCTCCGGATTGGCGGCGCCTTTGATCACGGCAACGACGTTGGGGTTGACGGGCGTGCCGAACCCGCCCGCGTCCTGGTCCGGGTACACCACGCCCACGGGCAGGTTGTTCTGTCGCGCGAGGTAGTAGTTGGGCGAGTTGGTCAGGCCGATCACAAACTCGCCACGCCCCACGCCCTGCCAGACCTCGGTGTTGTCCGTCAGGATCTTGAGGTCGTTCGCGTGCAGGCCCTTGAGGTAGTCGCGGGCGAACGTCTCCCCTTTGACCGCGACGAGCGCGGTGGCCCACGCCAGCGTCGTTCGCTCGCGGGTCCCGGCGATGGCGAGCCTCCCTTTCCATTTGGGGTTGGTCAGCTCGAAGATCGACTTGGGCACCTCCTTCTCGGGGACGAGGTTCTTGTTATAGAGGATGATCCGCGCCCGGCCAGAGATCCCGGTCCACGTCCCCGCCGCGCTCCGGAAGTCCTCGGGCACAGCCTTGGTCGCGGCCGACTGGTACGGCTCCAGCAGGCCTTCCTTGGTCAGGATCTCCACGATGCCGCTTTCCGTGGAGATGTAGAGATCGCCGCGTGGGCGGGCCTTCTCCATGCGGATCTCGTTGGCCAGGCCGGAGGTCTTGCCGACCTTCAGGTCCACCTGGATGCCGGTCTGCTTCGTGAACGCCTCCACGACCGGCTTGATCGCTTTCTCCTTGCGCCCCGAATAGATCACCAGCCGGTCGGCCGCATCGGCCGGCGAGGCGGGCAGCAGGCCCGCCACGAACGCGAAGAGAACGCCGGCTAGCACAACCATCACAACACACCCTTCAATTTTTGCACTTGCTGCAGAGGCCATAGAGTTCCAGCTTGTGCGTGGTGATGGTGAACCCGTGCCTCCGGGCGACCTCCTCCTGCAAATGCTCGATGTCGCAGTTCTCGAACTCGATGATCACCCCGCAGTGGGTGCAGATCATGTGGTCATGGTGGCGCTTGTGGACGACATTGTCGTAATGGGTCTGCGAGCCGAAGTGGCGCTCCTGGGCGATACCGGATTCGCATAGGAGATTCAGGGTCCGGTAGATGGTCGCCAGGCCGATGTGCGGCCTGTGGCGGCCCAGCATCCGGTAGAGCTGCTCGGCCGTGATGTGCTCGTTGCGGAGAAAGGCGTCCAGGATGACTTCCCGCTGCTTGGTGACCTTGAGTCCGTGCTTGGTGAGGTGCTCCCGCAGGAGCCCCAATTCCTTGGCGTGCCTCATGGGCCATCCCCTGCTAATTGAGAACGATTATTAATACCGTATTCTACTTTTGACAGTCAAGTAGGGGCGCACCTATGTGTGCGTCCGCCTTGTGGGTGGCCACGCGGGACTTGGGCGGACACACAGGGTCTGCCCCTACGCCGTTGACAAGGCTTGCGGGGGTGTGGCCATAATCCGGCGTGCGTTCGCCCGCCGAGACCATTGTCGACCGACTCCTTTTGTTGTTTCTCCTCAAGACCGCCGCGCCGTACGGCATCGACGGCGACGTCAAGTTCCAGCAACTCGTCTTCCTCTGCGCATTGCAGATGCTGTACGGCCGGCAGGTCAAGGGCTTCCATTACCGGTTCTTCCGGTACGCCTACGGGGGCTACAGCAAGGACCTGCAGGACGACTTCGTGGCGCTCGGGGCCAAGAAGTTCCTGGACCCGGCAGCCTGGAAGCTCACAGCGGCGGGGGAGACCGTGGTGAAGGTCATGCCGAACGCGGTGAAGGGCCACTCGCACAACGAGGACATCGTGGTGATCATCCAGGACACCGTCAAGGCGTATGGCAAGTTCGACAGCTCCAACATCGTGCCGGAAGTCGAGAAGATCGAGTTGATCCTGCCGGAGAAGGCGGACGCCGATGCCGAGGGCGTGGTCCACCAGCACGAGTCACTGCCCATCGGGCATGTGTCCTTCCATGCGCACCTGCTGGTCCCGGAGCGGATCGAGACGTCCAAGGAGTTCAAGCTGAAGGACGACCTGCTCGTGGTGCTCCAGGACATCCTGAAATGAGCGCACCGATCGCGGTGATCGGCGCGGGCGCCTGGGGGACCGCCCTGGCCTGGCTCCTGGCCGGGAAGGGCGAGCAGGTCCGGCTCTGGGCGTTCGAGCCCGAAGTGGCGTCCGGGATCGTGGCCCATCACGAGAACAAGCTCTTTCTGCCCGGAGTCTCGCTGCCGGCCGCGTTGGAGCCTACCACGTCGCTTGCGGAAGCGGTGGACGGTGTCACGCTGGTCGTCTTCGTGGTGCCGTCCCATGCGGCTGCAAAGGTCGCGACTTCACTGGCGCCCCAGCTTCCCGCGGAGATTCCGGTCGTCACCGCGACCAAGGGGATCGAGCCGGAGAAGCTCCGGCTCATCTCAGAGCTGCTCGAAGAGACGCTCCCGGCGCGCCGCGGGCCGGTGTTCGCGCTCTCCGGCCCGAGTTTCGCCGTGGAAGTGTGCCGGCACCTCCCCACGGCGGTTGCGCTGGCCGGGCCGCCGGGTGCGCAGGCGGAAGCCCTGCAGCGCTTGTTGATGACGCCCACGTTCCGCGTCTACCTGAGCGCGGATCAGATCGGCATCCAGCTCGGTGGCGCGTTGAAGAACGTGATCGCGCTGGCGGCGGGCGTGGTGGACGGGCTCGGTCTCGGGCACAACACCCGCGCCGCGCTCATCACGCGCGGCTTGGCCGAGATGGTCCGCCTCGGCCAGGCGATGGGCGCCGATGCGCGCACCTTCGCGGGTCTCTCGGGGATCGGCGACCTCGTCCTCACCTGCACCGGAGGGCTCAGCCGGAACCGGTCGGTGGGGGTCCAGCTCGGACAAGGGAAAAAGCTCGCCGATATCCTCGCCGGAACGCGGACCGTGGCGGAAGGGGTCGGCACCGCCAAGGCGGCGAAGGCCCTCGCCGAGCGCCACCGAGTGGAGATGCCCATCGTCCGGGAGGTGTGCGCGGTGCTCTTCGAGGGCAAGGATCCCCGGCGCGCCGTGACGGACCTGATGGAGCGGGCCGCGCGCCCGGAAATTGATCGATCATGACGGCCGAACGTATCCGGCGGTTGCTGGCGCAGGTGCAGGCCGGCCGGCTCAACGTCGAGGCAGCCGCGCGCCATCTGAAGACGCTGCCCTACGAGAACCTCGGGTTCGCCGCGGTGGACCACCATCGCGTCTTCCGGCAGGGGATGGCGGAGGCGATCTTCTGCGAGGGGAAGACGGCCGCCCAGGCGGTCGCGATCGCCCGCCGGCTGCTGCGCAACCGTCATCCGGTGCTGGCCACGCGGGTCGAGCCGGCCCTGGCGCGAGCCCTGCTGCGGCTGGACCGCCGCGCCCGCTATGAGCCGCTGGGGCGGACGGTCGTGCTCGCGCCGCCGAAAGGCTGGGGCACCCGCGCGCTGCGCGGCGCGGGCCACGTCGTGATCATGACGGCCGGCACGGCGGACGTGTCGGTGGCCGAGGAGGCGCGCGTGACGGCGCAGGTGCTGGGCGACCGCGTGACGACGCTCTACGACGTCGGCGTGGCGGGGCTACACCGGCTGCTGGATCGCTACGAACTCTTGGAGACGGCGAAGGTGCTGGTCGTGGTCGCCGGTATGGACGGGGCTCTGCCGAGCGTCGTGGGCGGGATGTTCGGCCAGCCGGTGATCGCCGTGCCGACAAGCCGCGGCTACGGGGCCAGCTTCGGCGGGCTCTCGGCGCTGCTGGCCATGCTCAATTCCTGCGCCGCCGGCGTGGCGGTCGTCAACATTGATAACGGGTACGGAGCCGCCTGCCTGGCCCACCGTATTAATTCGCTTAGCGTGTCCTGACCTCGAGTTTCCCCCGTTTCTTCAGCGAGGCCTCCCGTAAGAGGGGACCGTTCTTCCCCGGCACCATCAGCTTGGCCTGTACCTGGTAGTCGTACATCCCGTCAGCGACGATGTGCTTGGTGTGGTCGGTCCCATCCCACGTCTGCATGACTTGGACTTGGCTCGGGAGGCTTATCGCGCCGTCGGTTCCAGTCGCCGCGTTGCTCGCGACCGCCTGGCGGTTCGTCAGCAAGCGGAACGATGTCTTCGACGGCGAGGTGATCAGGGTCGTCACGTCCAGCAGCGCGTCATCCGGGATGCTCTTCGGCAGCGTTACCGTGATCGTCAGGGTCAGAGGATGCTCGTTGAGAAAGAAGGGTACTGGCGTCGCCTCGACCGACAGGATCTTGAGGTCCGGAAACTTCCCCTTGATCTTGGCGCTGGCGGCGTGGCTTGGTTCCTGAAAGGACGCGGCGAGTAGCCAGGCGCCGATGGCGAGCGCCACCGCGACGGTTCGCATCATCGGAGATGGTGCAGGTGTAGCATGCTGGTCAACCACATAACACAGCGTGCCCTCCCTGGTCAACGCGTAGCAAAGGCCGGTGCCCTTTGCTAAGATGGCGTTCCGTATGCGCGTCGCCTACTTTGACTGCTTCTCCGGCGTCAGCGGCGACATGTGCCTGGGCGCGCTCGTGGACGCCGGGCTGCCATTCGCCGAACTCGCGAAGGGCCTCGAGGGCCTGCGGGTCCGTGGCTTCTCGCTGCGCAGCCGGCGGGTGACCCGCGGCGCGCTGGCCGGCACCAAGGTGGACGTCCTCATAGAAAAGGGCCGGGACCGGATGTGGAACATGCGGGCCGCCCGCAGGGTGCTCAAGGCGTCGCGCCTCCCGGAGCCGGTGCGCGACCGATCGCTCGCGGTCTTCGAGCACCTGGCCAGGGCCGAGGGCCTCGCGCACCGGACACCAGCGGCCAAGGTGCACTTTCACGAACTGGGCGACCTGGATTCGCTGGTGGACGTGGTGGGCACCGTGCTCGGCTGCCACCTCCTCGGCGTGGAGGCGCTCTACGTCTCGGCCATCAATGTCGGCTCCGGGACCAGCCGGTCCGAGCACGGCGTCATCCCGGCACCGGGCCCCGCGACGGCCGCGCTGCTCAAGGGTGTACCGGTGTACGCGGCGGGGCCGCGCTTCGAGCTGACGACGCCCACCGGCGCGGCGCTGATGGCGACTCTGAGCGCCGGCGCCGGCTCGATGCCGGCGATGACGGTCACGTCCATCGGCTACGGCGCAGGCGAGGCCGATCCGCCCGGCTGGCCGAACGCCCTGCGGGTCTTCGTCGGTGATTCGCTGGCGCTGGCGGAGTCCGATCGCGTGGCCATGCTGGAGACCAACCTCGACGACATGAACCCGCAGGGGTACGACCTGCTGATCGAGCGCCTGCTGGCACGCGGCGCGCTGGACGTCACGCTGACGCCGGTGATCATGAAGCGTGGCCGGCCCGGCATTGTTCTGAGCGTGCTGGCCGATCCGGCCAAGGTGGAGCCGGTGCTCAAGGTCCTGTTCGCCGAGACGACGACGCTGGGCGTGCGTGTGCAGGAGGTCGCGCGTCGTCTGCTCGCGCGGGAACTGACCGAAGTGGCCACGCGGTTCGGCCCGGTGCGCGTGAAGGTGGCGACGGCGGCGGGACGCAGCCTGAAGGCCCGTCCGGAGTACCAGGACTGCAAGCGGATCGCGGAGCAGACCGGCCTGCCGCTGCGCAACGTCGTGCGCGAGGTTGAGCGCACCCTCCGCCGGCTGCGGAGCTGACGCGCGCCATGCTCCTCTCGCTGCTGCTCTTCCTCGTGGCGATCGGGATCATCCTCGGCGGCGCCGCCGTCTTCACGAACGCCGTCGAGTGGCTGGGCCGGCGACTCGGCATCTCGGACGGCGCCATCGGGAGCATCCTGGCCGGCATTGCAACCGCGCTGCCCG
>VBOK01000096.1 GCA_005877565.1 Nitrospirota bacterium | reverse complement strand
TTCTTCACCCCCATGCCGCTCCTTTCTCACCCGCCCGCCCCGGCCCCGCCAAGACGGGGCCTTTTCCCGTGTCACCCGACCTTCAGTGTCTTCCGTGCCTTGCCCTGGCCCTTGGGTCCTTTTCGTGTCCGTGCGTTTGTTTTGGTTCGCTGTCCTCGCACTGGCAGTCCCCTCCGGTGCCGAAGCCCACGATAGCACCCGATGTCGATGAGACGTTTGATGTTCATCGACACTTCCTTGCGAAGGTCTCCCTCCACCTTGTGTTCCCGCTCGATGATCTCGCGCAGCTTCACGATCTCATCTTCGCGCAGATCCTTCACGCGTGTTGACGGCGAGACTCCTGCCTTGGCCAGGATCCGGGCGCCGAGCGACCGCCCGATGCCGTAGATGTAGGTCAACCCGATGTGAACCTGTTTGTCCCGCGGCAGATCAACTCCGGCGATGCGCGCCATGCTTTCCCTCGTTCTTCGTTAAAAGTTATTCGTTATTCGCAAATCGTTTAACGGTTAACGTCTTCACTAGCCTTGCCGTTGTTTGTGCCGGGGATTCGAGCAGAGCACTCGGACGACCCCGCGACGCCGGATCACTTTGCACTTCGAGCAGATCGGTTTGACCGACGACTTGACTTTCATGGCCGCTCAGCCCACTCCAAGGATGGTTGCTCCTATTTGAACCGGTACGTGATCCGTCCCCGCGTCAGATCGTAGGGCGAAAGCTCCACCGTGACCTTGTCGCCCGGGAGGATGCGGATGAAGTTCATCCGCATTTTGCCGGAAATGTGCGCCAGGATCGTATGCCCGTTGTCCAATTGGACGCGGAACATGGCGTTCGGCAGCGTCTCGGCGACAGTCCCTTGCGCTTCGATGACATCTTCCTTACCCATCGCGCCTGTTCACCCTGTCCCTTACAGTTTCGTCAGAATCCGTGGCCCCGCGTCGGTCACGACGATCGTATGCTCGAAGTGGGCTGACAGACTTCCGTCTCGGGTCACGGCCGTCCAGCCATCGGCCAGCAGCCTAGTCTCCGGCCGCCCCATGTTCACCATCGGCTCGATCGCGAGCGTCATCCCTGGCTTCAAGCGAGGCCCTTTTCCGGGCTCGCCGTAGTTCGGCACCTGCGGCTCTTCGTGCAGACGCCGGCCGATTCCGTGCCCTACGAACTCCGTCACGACGGAAAAGTTTGCCCCTTCCGCGTGGCTCTGCACGGCGTGGGAGATGTCGGAAATCCTATTGCCGACGACGGCCTGCGCAATCCCCTTGTGGAGCGCCTCTTCAGTCACCCGCAGGAGGCGGCGTGTCTCGTCCGAGACGGCGCCGGCCGGCACTGTAATGGCGGCATCTCCATAATATCCGTCCACGACGACCCCGATGTCCAGTCCCACGATGTCGCCCTCTTTGAGCACGCGGCGCGAGGGAATGCCGTGCACGACCTCTTCGTTGACCGACACGCACAGGGTGTGCTGGTAGATCTTGTCGCGGACCTGGTAGCCCTTAAACGCCGGCTTCCCACCACGCTCGAGGATGAACTTCTCCGCAAAGCGATCCAGTTCTTCCGTCGTCACCCCGGGCCTGATCTGATGGCGCAGCGCCTCCAGGACCTCGGCGACGATCCGCGACGCGCGGCTCATCTTCTCGATCTCTTCGGGCGACTTCAATTCGATTTCAGTCATGCCACCCTCGTCGCGTGCACGATGGCCAGGAGTTGCTTGTAGACCTGGTCGATCGAGCCAGTAGCCTCCACCCGACGCAGAAGCCCCTGCTTCTGATAATACTCCACGAGTGGGCGGGTCTGCTGGTCGAACACCTTGAGCCGGGCCAACACCGTTTCGGGTTTATCGTCGGCACGCTGTACAAGTGTTCCACCGCACTTGTCGCAGACCCCCTCCCGTTTGGGCGGATCATGCTCGATGTGATAGACCGTTTGACACGTGGAGCAACTGCGACGCCCGGAGAGACGGCGGATGATCTCATCAGGGGACACCTCGAAGCTGACCACATGATCGAGCCCAGGGGTGCCCGTCTCTTTGAACATCCGGTCCAACGCTTCGGCCTGCGCCACCGTCCTGGGGAATCCGTCGAGAATATACCCTCGCGCGCACTCCGGGCCCGTCAATTTTTCCCGGACGAGCCCGATGACCACCTCATCCGGCACGAGCGTGCCAGAGTCCATATAACCCTTCGCCCGCAGTCCGAGCGGCGTGCCGCGCTCGACGGACTTCCGCAGGATCTCTCCCGTGGAAACCTGGGGGATCTTCTCCTGCGCAGCCAAGCGCTGCGCCTGCGTCCCCTTGCCCACGCCGGGCGCTCCGAAAAAGACTAGTCGCACCGCCCCTTACCCGCTTCGTCCTTTCAGCCGTCCCTTGGCCAAGAACCCCTCGTAGTTGCGCATGAGCATGTGCGACTCGATCTGTTGCGCCGTGTCCAAGCCCACGCCGACGGTGATCAACAATGAGGTGCCACCGAAGTAGAACGGCACGCCGATTTTGTAGATCAGGATCTCCGGGATGATGCATACCCCCGCTAGGTAGAGCGAGCCCGCGAAGGTGATGCGGTTCAGGACCCGGTAGATGTAGTCTGAGGTCCGCTGGCCCGGTCGGATGCCCGGAATGAATCCTCCGTACTTCTTCATGTTGTCCGCGATGTCCACCGGGTTCAGCACCACCGCCGTGTAAAAGTAGCAGAAGAACACGATCAGGCTGACGTACAGGATCGTGTAGGTCACCGAGCCTGGGGCGAGCATGGTGCCCGCCTGCTGGACCCAGGGGATCTGGATGAACCCGGCGATTGTTGCCGGAAACGCGATGATCGACGAGGCGAAGATCGGCGGAATCACGCCTGCCGTGTTGATCTTGAGAGGGATGTGCGTGCTCTGGCCGCCGAACACCCGCCGCCCCACCACGCGCTTGGCATACTGCACCGGGATCTTGCGTCTGCCCGTCTCTAGAAACACGATGGCCGCGATCACCCCGACCATCCCGCCGATGAGCGTGATGAGCCAGAACCCTGTCAACTGACCGACTTCAAACAGCCGATAGGTCTCCACCACCGCCGCCGGCAGTCGGGCGACGATCCCCGCAAAGATGATCAGTGAGATGCCATTGCCGATCCCCCGCTCGGTGATCTGCTCCCCGAGCCACATTAAAAAGGCCGTGCCTGCGGTCAGCGTCAGCATGGTCATCAGGCGGAAGCTCCAGCCTTTGTCCAAGACAAAAGCTCCACGGTTCATGCCCTCAAGCCCGATGGCGATCCCGAACGACTGGATCAGGCCGATCGCGATCGTGCCGAACCGGGTGTACTGTATGATCTTCTTCCGGCCGCGTTCCCCCTCCTTGGCAAGCTTCGTCAAGTGGGGGATCACGACCGTCAGCAGCTGCAGGATGATCGACGCGCTGATGTACGGCATGATGCCGAGCGCGAAGATCGTCAGCCGCGAGAGGGCTCCGCCGGAAAAGATGTCGAGAAACCCGAGGAGCGCGCCGCCTTTCTCCTGCAGGAACTTGCCGAGTTCGTCGTTGTTGATGCCAGGGGTCGGAATGTGCGCGCCGATCCGATAGACCGCCAACATCCCGAGCGTGAAAAAAATCCGATTCCGCAGCTCCGGGATATTGAAGATGTTCTTGAAATTCGTGATCAGCCGCTCAAGCACCGTCGAGAACCTCTACCATCCCCCCCGCGGCTTGAATCTTAGCGATTGCAGCTTCGCTGAACCGATGTGCCTGGACGTGGACCGCCCGCGACAACGAGCCTTCTGCTAAGACCTTGATCTTGGCTTCCCGCCCATGCACAAGGCCGGCTTGCGCGAGGACTTGTGGAGTCACATCCTGGACGCCTTCGAGCCGGTTCAGGTCGCGGAGGTTCACGACAGCCCACTCCTGCGTGAAGATGTTCGTGAACCCGCGCTTGGGCACGCGCCGGGTCAGGGGCATCTGCCCCCCCTCAAACCCTGGCCGCTTGCCGCCTCCCGATCGGGCTTTGTGTCCCTTGTGGCCCCGCGTGGCCGTCTTGCCGTGCCCGGAGCCAATGCCTCGGCCAACGCGCTTGCGCCGCCGCCGGGACCCGGGGGCCGGTTTTAAGTTATGTAGCTTCATGGGCCTCTTTGCTTGCATCCCGGACTTCCAACAGGTAGGAGAGCTTGTGCACCAGCCCTCGCACTTGCGGCGTGTTCGGCCGGATCACGGTGTGGTAGAGCCGACGGAGGCCGAGCCCGCGCAGGATGACCCGATGGGACCTTGGCGTGCCAATGGGACTACGGACCAAGGTGATCGCGATCGCGTCGTTGGGTGTGGTCTTCCGCCCCATCGCTACCCTGCCTGCTGGACGACCGCTTTGCGGATACGGAGAACGTCGTCTGGGTCCCGCAACTGGTTCAGCCCGGCAAGGGTCGCCTGCACGACGTTGAAGGGATTGCCGCGGCCCAGCGTTTTTGCGACGATATTGTGGATCCCTGCCAACTCAATCACGGCCCTTACAGCTCCGCCAGCGACGATCCCGGTCCCGGCCGACGCCGGCTTGAGCAGCACATGCTCGGCGCCGAACTGGCCGTGGACCTCATGAGGAATGGTCCCGTTCTTGATCGCGACACGGATGAGATTTTTCTTGGCGTGCTGCACGGCTTTGGAGATAGCCTCGGGCACCTCCGCCGCCTTGCCCTTGCCGATGCCAACCAGGCCTTGCTCATCGCCGACCACGACCAGCGCGGTGAAATTGAACCGCTTCCCCCCCTTGACCACCTTGGCCACGCGGTTGATGTAGACGACCTTATCTTTCAGGTTTAGTTCGTCCGGGTTGATCTTCACGATTCGGCAGCGCTCCTGTTTAGAACTTCAGCCCTTTTTCGCGGGAGGCCTCGGCCAATGCCTTGATCCGTCCGTGGTACTTGTAGCCGCCGCGGTCAAACACGACGGCCGTCACGTTGGCTTTCAGGGCCCGCTCGGCGACCAGCTGGCCCACGGCGACAGCAGCCGTCACGTTCCCTCCGCTTTTCACCTTGCCCTTGAGCTCCTTGTCCAGACTCGACGCGCTGATCAAAGTCCGCCCGGTTGTGTCGTCGATCACCTGCGCATAGATGTGCGCATTGCTCCTGAACACGTTGAGCCGTGGACGCTGGGCCGTCCCGAACACCCGGAGCCTGACCCGGTGGTGCCGGCGGACCCGGCTACGTTCCCGTTTGCTCACATCCAACATCGTCGACTTCCCTTACTTGCCCGTCTTGCCTTCCTTGCGAATCAAGATTTCGCCCGCGTACTTCACACCCTTGGCCTTGTAGACATCAGGCCTCTTGAGGGCTCGAATGTTGGCGGCGATCTGGCCGACGAGGTATCGGTCCCGCCCCCTGATCGTCACCACCGTCTGCTTGTCCACTTTGGCCTCAATACCCTCCGGCAGCGGGAACGCGATAGGATGGGTGAACCCGAGGTTGAAACTGAGCGTCCGTCCGCTCAGCGCGGCCTTGTACCCGACCCCGGTGATCTCCAGGACTTTCTCGAACCCCTTCGTGACTCCCTCGATCATGTTGTGGATCTCGTTCCGGACCAGCCCGTGCAGCGCGCGGTGCTGACGGGTATCGGCCGCGCGCTGCACCACGACATTGCTATTCGCCACAGCCACCGTGATGTCGGGCGGGACCGGCCGCGTGAGAGCCCCAAGCGGGCCTTGCACGAACACTTTCTGGGTGTCGATCTTGACGTCAACACCCTGCGGAATGGGTACAGGCTTTCTTCCAATCCGTGACATCGAACGCTCCTACCAGATATAGCAGAGCACTTCGCCGCCGATCTTCTGCACGCGCGACTCATTGCCGGTCATGACCCCTTTGGGTGTGGTCAGGATAGC
The DNA here is from genome assembly GCA_005877565.1 of Nitrospirota bacterium. Classification (GTDB taxonomy): domain Bacteria; phylum Nitrospirota; class Nitrospiria; order Nitrospirales; family NS-4; genus NS-12. Next base: position 1,261 of record VBOK01000096.1, on the reverse strand, counting down.
GACTCCCAGACCGCCACGCACTTTCGGAATGTGAGGGCGCCGGACATACACGCGTTTGCCCGGCCGGCTCACGCGACGGATCTCCGTGATCATGGGGATTTCACCCTCCTGGTAGCGCAGGTGCAGCCGTAGGACCGGATGGCCTCCTTCCTCGATGCGCTCTACGCCCTGGAGGAATCCTTCTTGATGGAGAACCCGGGCGATCTCGGCCTTGAGCGTGGAGGCTGGCACCTGAACAGTCGCGTGCCCCCGCCGCACGGCGTTACGAATCCTGGTGAACATGTCGGCAAGGGGATCCGTCATCGCCATCGCGTCACCAGCTCGATTTGATCACCCCAGGGATCTCGCCCCGGAGGCTGAGAAAGCGAAAACAGATACGGCACAGCTTGAACTTGCGCAGGAAGCTCCGCACCCGGCCGCAGTTGGGACAGCGGTTGTACGCCCGCGTTTTGAACTTTGGGGGCCGCTGCGCCTTTAATCGAAGAGCCAATCGGGACATGGTCTCAGGACCTCTCGTTGGATCAGGTTCGAAAGGGCATGCCCAGGTTCTTCAACAGGGCCTTGCCTTCATCGTTGGTGTTCGCAGTCGTCACGATTGTGATATCCATCCCATGGATGGCCTCGACCGTGTCGTACTTGATTTCGGGAAAGATCAGTTGCTCCTTGAGGCCCAGCGTGTAATTGCCGCGCCCGTCGAAGGACTTCGGCGAGACTCCTTTGAAATCGCGGATGCGCGGTAGGGCCACGGTCACCAGACGGTCCAAGAATTCGTACATGCGCTTGCCCCGCAGCGTGACCTTTGCGCCGATCGGAAGGCCTTTGCGGAGCTTGAAGTTCGCGATCGCCTTGCGGGCACGGGTCACCACGGGGTGCTGCCCGGTAATGGTCGCCAGTTCCTGCACGGCCGAATCCAGCAGCTTGACGTTCTGTGTCGCCTCACCCATGCCCACGTTGAGCACGATGCATTCAAGTCGCGGCACCTGCATCCGGTTCGTATAGGAGAATTCCTTCATCAGGCTCGGCACGAGCAGCTTGTGGTAGTGCTCCTGTAAGCGGACCGGGCCGCGAGGCTCGGGCGCTGCCTTGGCGGGCTTGCCCTCGGGCGTGGTCGCCGGTTTGCGCGCCGGCTTGGGCTGGGGCTTCGCCATGGCTACGGTCGCTCGCTGCTCTCAATGGGTTGCGTGCACTTGCGACACACGCGGACGCGGGAACCGTCGGTCAGCGTCTTGATCCCCACACGCGCCGGCTTCTGACACGTGGA